>CALRXZ020000087.1:0-16534 GCA_943372255.1 Chitinophaga pinensis | reverse complement strand
TAGATTATTTTATGCCCCTTCATGGCTGATTAATTTTGGCTAAATTAATTTAAAAAATCATTTTGACCTTTCCCAGATGAAATTTTAAAATATGCCCTTAAAAAAAAGACTAGACAGCCGATACTTGATAATAGAGAAAGCAGCATTAATAAAAGCTTTGGAAGATTGATGCCCTTGTCAATCATTTTAAGAAATACAAAAGATAATACTACCAGTAGAACCGCGTCTGCAAAAAACAATATGGTATAAATGAATTTCAATTGAGTATATTTATTTTGCTCTCTAATTCCAATTTTATTTCTTTTTGATTATTTCTAAATAGTAAGAAATATTTGTTCATTTAATGATTTAAAATTTAAATAAAGCCCGGATGAAAACCCGGGCTATTTTACCCAAAACCAACTGCTCAAGAAAAAGTATAAAATGATTATTTATTTGCTATTTAAATATGACTTCTTTCAATTACATTGTAAATCTATAAATAAGTGAAACATAAAAAAGAAGTAAAACGATGAACAAGGAAAATTCATCGACGAAAAAGAATTACGAATCGATGAAAGATTTAGAGAATATTCATCCTTTTATTTAATGAAGCACGATAAGTATCTGCAACAGGTACCGATTTACCATTAATAATTAAAACGCCATCCTGTATGGTATCAATTTTATTAATAGCAGCAATATAGGAGCGATGTACCCTTATGAAATTTGAAACTGGCAATCTTTCCTCTACTGATTTTAGTGTAGCATGTATTGCATAAAATTTCTGAGGTAAATACAATTTTACATAGTCGCCCATTGCTTCGGCAAAGAGAATTTCATCAATATTAAGACGTCTTACTATGTTTGAATCTCTGATAAATAAAAATTCATCATTTTCTAGTTTAAACTCTTCTGTTTTGCTTTGAATGATTTCTCTGGCTTTATCTATTGCCTGTTTAAAGCGAATTGGGGTGACGGGTTTTACTATATAGTCCGCTACGTTTAATTCAAATGCTTCAGCTGCATATTCTTTTTTAGAAGTTGTAAAAATAATAATTGGTCGTTGGTTGCCAAGGTTCTTGGTTAATTCTAAACCAGACATGCCTGGCATTTCAATATCTAGTAGAACAAAGTCAACAGTATGTTCATTTAAATGATTAATTGCATCTAACGCATTTGAGCATTCTCCAACAAGCGTAATATCTTTTATCTGGCTGGCCAGTTGCTTTATGGTGGTTCGGGCAATTTTGTTATCGTCAACTATTAAACAATTCATGTTTTGAAAGAAATTTTAAATTTTATATGAATAAAGATAAAATACTTTGTTTTGCTATTGTATAATAATAAATATAAATCAACATATTATAATATTTACTATTGTCATATCTGTTTCTACCAACTATCTTTCATATTTGAAGAATTATCACTTCAATAAATATATCCTGTTTCCTATCTGTAAATCTTATAAATTATTCCCCCAATCCTACTACAATTCTCACCTCATCTAATGTGACCTTCACCAAATGAAATACAATATTTCATTGAAAAGAATGCACATTAATTAGCAAGAACAATAACTATTCAATCAAACATGACTTATGAAAATATTAATGGTATTAACCTCTCATAGTGAATTAGGAAATACGGGAAATAAAACCGGATTTTGGATTGAAGAATTTGCTGCACCTTATTATGTATTAGCTGATGCAGGAGCTATCATTACTATTGCATCGCCCAAAGGCGGACAGCCACCAGTAGATCCAAAGAGTGAAGAACCTGGAGCCCAAACTACGGCAACAAAAAGATTTTATGCAGATTTGCAAGCCATAGATTTGGTAGCCAATTCTGTGAAATTGAATTCAGTGCATCATGCTGATTATGATGCTGTCTTTTATCCTGGTGGTCATGGACCATTATGGGACTTGGTCAATGATAAACACAGCATTGCTTTAATTGAAGGGTTTTATAATACGCAAAAGCCAATCTCTTTTGTTTGTCATGCACCTGCTGCATTAATCAACACCAAGGCTGAAAACGGCGAACCCTTGATTAAAGGGAAAAGGCTAACAGCTTTCTCTAACACCGAAGAAGAAGAAGTGGGATTAACTGCTGTTGTACCATTTTCATTAGAGTATGAATTAATGAAAAATGGGGCTCATTATTTTAAAGCCAACAATTGGTCTTCTTTTACCGAGCAGGATGGATTGTTAATCACAGGGCAAAACCCCGCTTCCTCAGAAGCTGTGGCAGAACTACTTTTAAAAACCTTAATAGGAGACAAATAAAAATGCATGGAATAACAGTAAATGTAGATTCCTATTCTCTTAACCTGATTATTATAGGAAAACTAATGAACAGTACAACCATTAAAAAAGCAGATTCATTGAATCTGCTTTTTTGTTAATATTGATTTGAAATTATAAGCCAGCCCCTGTTCTATATTTTTTCTCTTTGTCTTACTTAGAGGGAGGGGATTAAAAAACTATCAAAATCACAGACTTATTTGTATTTTCAAAAAGCAAAATCAGTAGGTATCAAAAGCATTTTCAAAAATAAACTGCCCCTCTTTTACGGCATCGCGCTAGCCGCTATTGTATTCTTAATGAAATGGTTAGAATATAAATTTGTAATCATTGATCATGCATTAGAAATTTATATTGGCGCTGTAGCCTTTGTTTTTACAATATTGGGTATTTGGTTAACATTAAAGCTGCGTAAACCCCATATCCAAACCGTAGTGGTTGAAAAGGAGGTTTATATCCAAAAACCAATGCTTGGTTTTGAACCAGACGAGCAGCAGTTATTAAAAATGGGGATTAGTAAAAGGGAATGGGAGGTTTTATCCTTGATGTCTCAGGGTCTGAGTAATCAGGAAATAGCCAATCAGTTATTCGTTTCTTTGAACACGGTTAAAACCCATGGTTCTAACTTGTTTCTAAAATTAGATGTAAAAAGAAGAACCCAAGCCATTGAAAAAGGTAAAAGAATGGGGATGATTGCCTAATTGATTCATGCTTTAGTGGGATTTTTTGATAGAATTAAATAAAATCACCCAAAAGTATGAGGGTAAATATCTAGCAAGGATTGATTTTTACAACAAACAAAATAACTATTATGAAAAAGACTGTCATTGTAAACGGATTAATTGCGGGCTTAATTAGCTCATCTTTATTTATTGCCTTGATGTTACTTGGAAAAGCAGGGGATATGAATTTCAAGAACGGGATGGTCTATGGTTTCTCTTTAATGATTCTTGCATTCTCTTTTATTTTTGTAGGGACTAAATCCGTTCGCGATCAAAATGGGGGAACCATCAGTTTTGGTAAAGCCTTTCTAGTGGGTTTATATATTAGCCTTATTGCCTCCACGGTATATGTTTTGGTTTGGATGATTGACCTAAACCTCTTTGTTCCTGACTTTGCTGAAAAATATGGTGCCCATATGTTAGAGCAATTAAAGGCAGAAGGAGCAAGTCAGGCTATCATTGCCAGCAAAACAACAGAAATGGCCAATTTTAAGAAAATGTATGAAAGTCCTGTTTTTGTTGTGCTTATGACCTATGTAGAAATTCTACCAGTAGGCGTTCTGGTTTCTTTAATCAGTGCTTTTTTCATGAGTAGAAAAAAACAGCAGTCATAATTTAAATATCAAACCTGTAAATGGCATAAGAGTGATCTTGGTGTTTGTAATTAGTTAGACAGTTCTTTAATCAACTTTGTCTACTAATTACAAACACTAAACAATCATTATGAAAAAGACAATCCTATTATGCATTTTGGTTATTGCTTCTCTAGTATATATACCACAAACCCATGCAACACCTAATGGCAATTCTTCCAAAAAAGAAGTAGTCCTAACAGAAGCCCAAACACTACGTCTAAATCAAATTAATGCAAGGCTTGTTCAGATTCAAAATATGGACAAATCAGCACTAAGCTCACAAGAGAAAAAAGTCTTGAGAAAAGAAGTAAGAGCCATGAAAGCAGAAGCAAGAGAAAGCGGCGGCGGAATCTATTTATCCATTGGTGCCGTTATCCTGATTATTGTTTTATTGATTATACTGCTTTAACTAACACTTTTATTTTATCTTACTCAAACCTTCCAAGCTAGAGCTATCATCAGGTTTGTATAGTAAAGCTTTATTAAAAAGAGCTTTGGCCTCATTGTGTTTATTAAGATAAAAATAAGTCCAAGCCAACATATGGTTGCCATCGTATTCAAATGGATATAGGTTCACTATTTTTTCAAATAGTTTAGCAGCTTGGTCGTATTTTTTTCTGTTGAAGAAAATGACACCAGCCCAATAATTGGCAGTATAGTTTTGTGGGTCAATTTTTAATACTTCTTCATAGATCTGTAATACTTTGTCCCAGCTTTCAAGTATAGACAAAGGTTTTACCCAGCCCAATTTGGCTTCAATGGAATAGGGTTTTAAGGAAGAAGCTTTTTGATAAAATAACTGGGACTGAGTATAGTTTTTGTTCATATAATACAACCAACCCATTCGTAAATTGTACTCATAACTATTGTCGTCTTTTACCTTATTCAATACCGCTATTGCTTCTCCATACAACTTACTGTATTCTTGAGCATAACTGTCTTTATAGGCTTTTCTAATTACTGCGTCATTTTGAGCAAATGAACTTAACGATGCCAACATAATGGCAACAACAATGATTTGTTTTTTTAAAATTTCCATGATAAACCTCCTGTAATTGAATGTTGTGTGAATAAATTGGTTGGATTATTGACAATGGCTCTTTGTTCTAAAGTATATCCCAATTCCAATGTGCACTTGGGGGATAAACTAATATAACTAACCAGACCAGCTTTGAATTGGTTCACGTCTGGTGCATTGTATAGGTATTTAGCGTCATTTTCAAATAGGTCTCTGAATTTTCCTAGGGTAGTATTAGCTTCTAACCAGACACCCTTGTATACTTTAGCACCAAGCACTTGTTTAAAGTTGAAACCCGATTCGGTTGGTCTGTTTCTAATAGAAGCTGTGCTAAAGCCATAGAAATTCATATTGCCTTTTGGGTAATATCCCAGTTGCAAACTAGCCTGGCTGATACTGGTATCAAACATATTTGAATAAACAGTTTCTACTTGAACATCAAAATAATTGCTATGATATTTTAAGGCTGCAAAAACTGCATGATTTTGATAAGTGCTTACATCAAAAACGGTATTGGCATAATGATATGCTGCTTTTAATTGCCAGCGCGGGTGTAGGTTAAATGTTAGCTTATTGTAATATTCTGTTTGATTAATACTACTTGTTTTTAAGGGCCCGGTTGGTGGTACTCCCGATGGCGGCGTTTTAATGGATTGAGTAAAATAGCTGCCGGCCATATTCATTGTAATTTTGCTACCAAATCTGTTTTGTACTCCCACATATTGAAAGAAAGTATTTCCTCTAGCAATCAGGTCTGTAGTTTTATAACTAGATTCCAAAGAAGCTCCAGTAATCACAAATCCCTTTTTTTTCTCTTTTGCCAATACTTCATCAGACAAAAAAGGCAATTGCAAGTTTGCTAGTTCAGTTTGATTCAAATAAGTTCTACATAGCCAGATATAATAATGTGCAGTACTGTTATAGGAGTCATTTTTTAAAACCTGTTCATAATGAATAATGGCTTGGCTAAAATCTGAGGTCATAAAAGCGGCATAGCCCAATCTCAATCTCAATAGTGTAAAATCCTGGCCAACAGCAACTGCATTTTTGCCATAGTCTAGCAATTCTTTCCAAGCTCCTTTTTCATATAAAGCATAGGATTGAATATTCACAGTTTCATAATTCAATATTTCCTGTGTCTTTCCTTGAAGACTTGTCATTATCAATAATAGAAATAGGAGTTTTTTTAAATACTGCATATTGCGATTGTTTTCCTGTCTTTTGAATTAAAACTAAACTCGGTAATGCTACCATTTTCTATAATGATACTTGATTCAGTTTTTTGTGTAGTTTTCCAGAGTAGTTCCTGAAATTGATAACTCTCAATTACTTGTCTGCCACTTCCAATTTGGTTGGTATTAACAGCTACAGCACTCTCATATCTTAATCGAATAAATAAATAAAAAGGTGCTAAAAGATCCTGAAGCCATTTGATAGGGGTACTTACAAAACTATTTACTGGAAAATAATCTTTGATGGTTAAAGCCCTTTCTGAACTCAAAAGTACTTTATAGGCACTCTGGTAAAACTGATACAAGAGCGTGTCTTTCTTTCCAAAATAGTTTGTGAAATAAAAAACAGATCCATTATTTACAAAATAGGCATAGGTGTTTTGGGCTTTACAATGAAAATAGGTTTCATTATAATAGGTTGTAAATACTTCCCATTCCTCTGTTTTATACCCAGCTGCTTCAACCTTCATAATGAATCCTGGTTGAAAATTAAAAGCTTTAGCTAGTTGGGTATTGGTTTCAATATTGCTAATAAAACTTCCTTCTTTTGGAATGCTAAAGTTTGAGAATCTAAAACTTTGTTCATCTCTTGAAACAAAATAGGAGATAGGATAAGACAATGTTTTAGATCCAACATATGGGGTGCTTTGTACTTGAAAGTGTATATGTGGCTCAGGAGAGCGGCCGGAATTTCCACAATGGGCAATGATTTCCCCCTTTTTTACAAATGCTGCCTTGCTAGTTTTAAAGGAATGCTTTTTTAAATGTGAAAGCTTACTATACAATCCTTCAGCGTGTTTTATAACAATACTATTCCCCCAATTCTGTTGGGTATTGTTTCCTCCTATTTCATTGTCTTCAATATGATCAATAATTTCTTCTACTATGCCATCTGCTGGACAAAGCACCGGTTTATTATAACAGTGAAAATGTTCTGGTAAATTTCCTGGTAATCTAAAGGTCTTCATCTCTGAATCTAGAATTACAAAATCCAAAGCCTTACTCCAATCTCCCTGATGCGTCATTGATCCATCATAACCCTGACTAACCACCCATTCACCTAGAAAGGGTAATTGAAGCTGTTGGTAATATAAATTCAGTAATCTTTCCTTTCCATTTACAAACCGGTATATGTTTTCTTCAGGGCTATAATACTGAATTGGGGTTAGGGCCAACTTTAAAGGCGTTTTACGCAAGCCTAACATGTAAAGAAATAAGATGACAGTAAGACAAAAGGGAAGAGAGAAGAGGGGTACTCCTACTTTCAACATAAGGTTACCCATTCCCGAAACCATAAGGTAAGCAATGGGAACTAATACCAAAACCCAAAGAAAGGACCTGATAGAAGGGATAATATAAAAACCGCCCAATGCCACTGCCACTAGCATGAAATTGGTTCCCATATTATAAAACCCTAAGAACCCTCCAGAACCCATAGTATAGCTAAAAAGCAAGGCTACTGCATAACCAAAGACCATTAATAGAAAAGCAATTCTAGAATATACCAATAAGCCAATAGTCAAAATAATTCCAGAAGCTATATTTACTTGAAATAAAATGGCGCTCATGCTTCTAAAGAAACCACTTATATATTCAGGCATATTCCAGTTTTCTATCCAGCTAATAAAATCTACAAGATTGCTTCCTCCAATGGCATAGGTTTCATTGTACCAGTAAATCTGTCTATGCGTTAACCCAATTCCATCAAAACTCTTTGAAGCCAAAATGATCAGAGCAGTACTAAGGATAAATGCCAATGAAAGAGCCGGTAATCCGCGTTTATTTAAAATGGCATTTAAAACTGTAGATAAAAATAAGGTTAGCAAAGAGCCCACTACTAATAGAATGGAAAAAGCTATACCAAATTCAAAATTGCTAGCAAAGCCAAGACCAAATAATAACACACTATAGGTTAAAAGCCCATCAGCGGTTTGTGATCTATTAAATCCAAGTAATTCTGCCGCTATTAGTGAAATAGCTACTGCCACCAATCCACATGCAGCTGCAAATGGTGTAATAAAAGAGACCAACAATATCAGTGCTGCAAAGATTTTATTCTTTGAAAAAAAGAGCATGCCATAGCTATTGAGTATGGCATTACCCAAGTGTTTGATAAAGCTGTTGATTTCAGTTGAACGCACCATCATTTATTTTTTAAAGGCTAAATTGCTCCAAATGCTCAGGCATTTTTTCCATTTGTTCAATATACTCCAATGTTTCTGCTTCTCTTATCAGATGTGTATTTCCCTTTTCATCTATCATGACCACGTTGGGACGCATTTGAATGAATTGCATCCACTGAGTCATATTATAGGCGCCTACTTTGTGCACTACAACCTGATCACCTCTATTTAAAAGTGGAAGGTTCACGCTTTGTCTAACTACGTCTATATTCATACAAAGTGGACCATACAATACCATGTCTTCTGTATGATGGGTAAAGTCTTGTGCTGGACTAATCTTATGTTCATACCAGAAAGAGGTAAATAAGATATTCACTCCAAAGTCCATGATGGTAGCCCTTCTGCCATCGCTTAAGCGTTTATTGGCCAGAACAGAACCCAACAAATAACCCGCGTCATCAATTAAAGCCCTACCGCTTTCTAAGATCAGTAAAGGCAATTCATTACTGGAGAATCCAATTTGAAATAAGGCATTGGTAATAGCTTCTGCAAAATCATCTACAGAGGGAATGGTGTCTGTTCCTGGAAGATATGCTCCCCGCAAAGTATTGGCAGAGGGTAATCCACCACCTAGGTCTAGGTATTGAATCTGTGTATTTAATTGGGTCTTTGCATTGATAGCCAATTCTCCCAATTTTTTTACTGCAATAGCATAGGCATCAGTAGACAACATAAAAGTTCCAATATGGCAATGCAAACCCGTTAATTGTAGTTTGCCTGAACCAACAATTTTTTGAATAGCAGACCATGCTTGACCATTTTCAAAGTTGAATCCAAAACGGTCCCACATTGGATAAATACCAGTGTCCATATTTACTCGAATGGCTACCCTGGGTTGTTTGCCCAATTCATCACTCAAGTCTATCAGCTGATAGAGTTCTTCAAAATGGTCAATATGAATTAAGGAATCATTATGAATGGCCAGTTTTAATTCTTCATTGGTTTTCTCAGGTCCGTTGAAAATGATTTTATTACCAGGAACACCATTGCCCAATGCTTTACGGTATTCAAAACCACTTACTACCTCTGCCCATGATCCTTCTTGGTGAAAGACTTTGCAAACTGCATTGATATAATTGGTTTTGTAACTCCAAGCAAACTGTACTTTGGGATACCTAGTTTTAAAAGCACGCACGGCATTTTGATAAGTTCTTCTAATGGTTCTTTCACTGATCACAAATAGGGGGGAGCCATATTGTGCAATCAGGTCTTTTACTGCCACACCATCAATATGTTTAACAGGCTCGTATTCGGTTCTTGAACCATATTTGTTCATCAAACCGGCATTCATTTTTTGTATGGCTGGACTCTCGTATTTAAGCTTTTGCATCTTGTTTTGTTTAAGGGTTTATAATTCACCAAAACCACTGATTTGTTGAAACTCTTTTACGTCTGTAATATGGTCCCAAGCATATCGGATAAAAATCTTACCTACTTCATATTCGTTGTAAGGAGCTACTGTTTCTCCCAAAGCCATCCTGGCAAGTGCTGCAGGTTGATTCTGGCCTGCTGCTGCTGTTAAATAAATCCAGGCAGGGAAACGTGGATTAATTTCCATGATATAAGGCGTGCCATCTGCTGTGCGCATGATCTCCAATTCACAACCTCCTTTCCAATTGGTAGCTGCTACAAACTTTTTGGCTAACTCAATCAAGGTCTCATCTTCAAGTGTAATGCCGGCCCATGCTTTCCCTTTATCTGTGATATAGAGTTTGCGCATGGGAATGCTGCTAATGGTATTGCCTTTTCCATCGCCCAGTACCGCAATATTGATTTCAGTGCCTGTGATAAATTGTTGCACAATAATGGGGAAGCCCCATTTGGCTGATAGTTTGTAAAATGCTTTCTGTGCTTGCTCTAAAGTATGGGCAATAATGGCGTCGTAGAATTTACCTTTAACAACCAAGGGGTACCCCAGATTTTCTGCACAACTATATAATTCTGATTCATGATAAATGACCTGGTCTTTTGGAACGGACAGTCCATATTTTAAACCAAATTGGTAGAGATTTATTTTGTCTCTGGCGCTAAACTGTTCTTGTGTTGGAAGAAAGCTGGCTATTCCCATGGTCTTTAGCGCTGGAGCCATTTTCATAAAATTGTAGAGTTCTGCATCAAAATTTGGGATGATCAGTTGCAGATTTTCCTTAGCCTGAATATATTCCAATCGCTTTAGCAATGCTTCTGTACCTGCAGAAGGATAAGGTATTTGATAAGTCTTATCTACAATATTGTGTAAATAAATACCTGGTTCCATAGTTTCATAAGAAAGTCCAATGATTCTAACCCTGTCAGGAAAACCTTCTCGCAGTGCTCTAATCACGGCCACTCCAGGGCCGGGACTGTCAATGGCATTCAAACCCGTGACAGCTACCGTTAGTAGTTGATGGTTGGCAAGCATGTTATTGGTTTTAAGGGTGAGATCAGTTGTCTAAAAGATTGGCATACTTAAGCTGGTTGCAGAAATCGTCCCAGTCTTTTTCTAATTGAGATGCAGAAACTTCATAGGTAGCCATTATATGTACCTTGATGCTTGAAACTGGTGTACCTTCTTTTAGCATACCAATAATTTCTGCTGCAATGGGATTGGCAGAGTAGGAGTCTCCTGTGCCTGGATTGAAAATGAATCCAGACTCGCTGGTGGCAATATTCTTTTTCAGGTGCATGTTGTTTGTTTGAGTGGTTAATAATGTTCCTTAACCTATCAGAAGTGAAATCAAAACAAAACCTTTGAGGACCTTTGTTAACTTAGTGTTAATCAGTTTTTTAATATGGCCTAAGTCTTACCCAGATATAATCGTCCATCAAAACTTGGTTTTTGTAAACTGCTTTTCTTCTCACACCTTCTAAATAAAAACCATTTTTTTCCAAGACTCTCATTGATGCTTTATTGGTCTCAAAAACCTCAGCATAAATGCGTATAATATCAAAATAATAGTGGCAATATTCAATCATTTGTCTCACGGCTTCTGTGGCTATGCCCTTGTTCCAAAAAGGCTCTCCTAGCCAATATCCAATTTCTGCAGAATAAGCATAAACATCACTATTTAAAATCAAACCAATTCCGCCAATAGCTTCTCCATCTAAATCAATGGCTAGATTCACAATTGGACTATCTGTTTTCATTTTTTCTATCCATACTTTCCCATCTTCTTCTGTATAAGGAGATGGGAAATAATTGCGGAGGTTATTCCAAACAAAAATATTATTGGCATATGTTACCAAATTATTTAAATCTGTATCTGCCCATTGCCTAATGCTTACAGCCATTGCTTATTGCTTGTGTTAATTCAACAGTCTTCATAAGACGTATTTCTGATCTCAAACCTTTGCTTAATAATTCAATTTTACATCTTTAATGGTAGTTGGAAACCAAACCTGCATTTGATTGCTTCCCCTATTACACCAAGTATAATAAGGAATGGCAACCACTTCTTTGAATACGGTTTGCACTTGGGTTCCATTTTCATTGATTTGCAAACTGGGTAAGTTTGCACTTAATCCAATTACTTTCTCCGTTAATATCTGCATGGGCTTTTCAACAATTTTGGCATTATCGGGAAATACAATATTCCATGCCTTGCCATCATTATCTGCACCTTCAATACAGTACACTAGGGGGCCTCTTTGAATGGCAATTCTTTGTTGATCTTGCTTGAGTACCTCCTGCGCCTGAATTCTTTGAATAGGCATGGGAATTTGGTATTCTACAATATCTCCTTTTTTCCATTTGCGTTCAATCACATAATAGCCATTCACCAAGCTAGCAGTAATGGTTTTGCCGTTGACAATTAGTGAAGGTTCCGTTTTGTTAACCATGGCATAATGATAGAGCCCACCAGGAACCACTGTGTTGTCTGACCAACCAGGTTTTCTTATCCTTAATGCAAAATTATTTTGGCCGTTGGCCGATATTTCTATTCTAATATTCCCATTCAGAGGATAATCGGTGCTTGTTTTAATGCCAATTTCTTGGCCGTTCAAATTCATTTTAGTTTCACTGCCCACAAACAGATTCACATACAAACCCTTATTGTCTTTTGCATAAATATAATCTCCCAATGAAGCAATTAAACGGGCAATATTGGCAGGGCAACAAGCAGTTCCAAACCATTCTCTTCTTGCGTGTTTGCCATTAGAAGCCAATGGATTTCCGTAAAAAAATCGATCACCAGACAAACTCAAACCATCTAATGCGCCATTGTACAAACTTCTTTCAAGCACATCAATATAGGTAGCATCGCCCGTAAGGGAATTCATGCGTTGATTCCAAAAAACCATTCCAACAGACGCACAGGTTTCACAATAAGCTTGTTCATTTGGTAAGTCATAATCTACCGAGAAGCCCTCATTACTTCCAGATGATCCAATGCCACCAGTGAGGTACATATTTCTATACACTACATCCTTCCAAACCCGCAACATGGCTGAAATATATCCGGTATCTCCAGTTTGTGCAGCCACATCCGCAGCACCAGTATACATATACATGGCTCGAACTGCATGACCAGTAATTTCTGATTGTTGTTTTACAGGAACAACATCTTGTGCATAGGCTGTGTCTTTCCAATCAGTCCAAGTATAACCCTTGGCATATTTGTGTCCTCTTTCTGCTAATAGCCAATCGGCCAGTTTTAAATATTTCTGGTCCTTGGTGGTTTTGTATAATTTAACTAAGGCCAATTCTAATTCTTGATGTCCAGTTACCCAATGCCTTTTACCAGGTCCAAATAAGGCGTCAAAATGATTGGCCCAACGAATGCACACATCCAAGAATTTTCTCTTACCCGTTGCATTAAAATAAGCAACTGCGGCTTCAATCATATGGCCTGCATTATAATCCTCATGCATACTCATATCGGTATACCTATTCTGTGGTTCATTTAAAGTATAGAAAGTGTTTAAATAACCATCTGGTTGTTGAGCAGCTGCTATAATCTCAATCCATTCATCTGCCTTGGCTTCAAGGGTGGCATCTGGATGATTTTTCAAAGAATAAGCCATGGCTTCCAAGGCTTTGAACACATCTGAATCATCATAAAAAATGCCTTCGTGTTTTTCACCTTTTTTTCTGGCCACTTTCTGAAAATTTCTCAGACGTGGGGTAGCCGTTTCAGTTTGATAAATACAAGCTTTTAAAGTTGTGTTTGCAAGCAAGTCTTGTTTGGGTTTCCAAAAAGCGTCTTGGATGGTAACCATAGAAAAGCTAATGGGCTCCATGGTTGAAATGGGGGCTTGAGCCAAACCAATTTGAGTTCCCAATAGGGCAATCAATGCCCAGATACCTTTTTTTTGCATGTTTTCAAACCTTTGAAATGGTTCTGTTAAATATACCTTCTTCCTATCAAAATACCGTAAAGTGAAGGTTTGAAAGGGTTTCGCTGAGCTATATTATAAACAATAATAATATTTACATGTTAAAATCTATGATACCTAATTGGGTTACCTTTTTATTAAAAAGGTATTAAAGCTTGAACAAAACACTCAAAATGTTACAAAAAACCTACTTCAAGACTAAGGATTATTGCAAAGTAAAATTCAGTTTTAGCCTTGAAAATGCTGAAACCATTGAAATCCTAGGTCTGAATAGCGATTGGGAAAATTCTATTGTTATGAGCAAGAAAAAAGACGGCAGTTTTGGCGTTGAAGTTTCTTTGCCAAAGAATTCACAACACGAATTTAAATATCGCGTAAATGCTTCAGAATGGTTAAATGAACCAGAAGCAGATAGTCTTAGCCCCAATGTTTTTGGTGGAAATAATAGCGTGATTATCTTATAATATCTTATGTAACGCCTCCAGATTTGGGGGCGTTTTATTGTTTTCGTAGATTTTAATCCGGGGGGAGGAGAACTACGTCAAATAGTAAAAGGGCAACCTCAAGTTGACCCTTTTGCCGTTTAAAGAGGTCTATCAAACTTCAAATTTTGAATTCTGCCTATTTTTTCAGCACAAAAGGGAATTCACCATTATATTGTGATACATAATTAAAACTTCTAGCAATGAATAGGAAAGCATGTCTGTTTTTGATGGTGGCCTTGGTAGGTTGGCAATTGGGTTTGGCTCAAGACAAACCTGAGTGGAAGACCATTTTTGCCAATATCAACCAAGAAGCTTTGGAGCATTCAAGGGCTTATGAAACCTTGAAAGAAGCAACATCAACCATTGGTCATAGACTAACAGGATCGGCCAACGGAAAAAAAGCTGAGGATTATGCTTATAACCTACTCAAGTCATATGGATTTACCAATCTAAAATACCAGCCTTTTGAAGTAGAGAGCTGGAGCAGGGGCAATATTGCCGTTGCCATTGGAACCGATAGTAATCATTTGGTGCCCATTAAATCAGTTACACTTGCACACTCCCCAGTTAAAGCCGATGTTTCAAATGAAGTTGTTGATATGGGAAATGGTTTAGAAGAAGATTACCAAGCTTCACCCAATAAAGTAAGGGGTAAAATTGCACTTGTTTATTTAGGCGTTGTCCCTGGTTCAAAAGAAGGCACTAAAACCTTACACCGTTCTGAGAAAACGGCTATTGCAACCAAATGGGGAGCAAAAGGGATTATTATCATTAATACCGCTAAAGGGGGCATCTTACTAACAGGAACAGCATCAGTAACCGGTAAATTGATTCCTATTCCAGCTGTATGTATTGGTATGGAAGATGGTTTCAAATTGCGCGAAACCCTGAAAACAGAAAAATTATATACCCATATCAAAATGAACAACATTTCTGGTTTAATCAAAGCCAGAAATGTGCTAGCCACCATCAAGGGTAAAAAATATCCCAATGAAAAAATTGCTGTTGGTGGTCACTTAGATAGTTGGGACTTGGCTACTGGAGCCATTGATAATGGAATTGGTTCATTCTCTGTATTGGACATGGCGCGCACTTTTGCCAAACTCAAATTGCAACCAGATAGAACTATTGAATTTGTGATGTTCATGGGTGAAGAAGAAGGTTTGCTAGGATCAAAAGCTTATGTAGAATCAGCTATCAAAGACAAGACCATTGACCAATTGCGTTATATGCTCAATTATGATATGACCAATGACCCAACAGGATATTCTAGTACAGATGAAGGAAGTAAAGCATTGTTTCAATCTATTGGTGCCATTGCTCAGTCTTTAGACAGTAGTTTCAAAAATAATTTCCGCAGTGGTGCTGGTTTGCACAGTGACCATCAACCATTCATGTTGCAAGGTGTTCCAACAGGTGGTGCAGCAGGTGGCAAATTGCCCAATAATGCTGGTCCATGCTATCATGCGGATTGCGATGATTTTAGCCTAGTAGATAAAAAGGGAATGGTAAACACTGTAAGGTTTAATGCCATGTTAGCATTTGGTATTGCTGATGCTCCTGTTATTACTGCCAAACATTTTACAGATGCAGAAACCAAGGAATTCTTACTTAAAAATAACCTGAAAGAACCTTTGCAAATTGCCGGTGAGTGGAGATGGAAGGACTAGTGAATATCTTGATTAATAATGACCAATTGAGAGAGAGACAATCCAATCTGCAACTGGTAACTATGTTTCCCTTTTAAAGGATAAAAATCAGACTGTATGGCCATTACCTTAAACCCTTCTTGTTGAGTGGAAACAGATGTTTTCCATTTACAGGATACTGGTAATCCATCTACCAAGAGTATTGGTTCTTGATTTTCATGTGTTGCTCCGCAATACAAAATACCAGCAAGTGTTTTGTTAATCTTGTTTTTTCTATTGATAGTAGCATGAAGTAGGTAATTGGTATTTTCAACAAAATCATCCCAGACAATACACTGAAAAGCATTGTTCTGTTTTTTTTGTAACGCCAATAATGCATCGTTTCTATAATTATACAGGATCTGATATTCCTTTTTTTTGAAGGTTAACATACTATCATCGTCTTGCAAAGCTTTTAGATAGTTGCCGCTAAGAAAGTACAAAAAACCTCTCTGGTTAAATAGGTCTGGTTGGGTATTGGCTTTTGTTGTTTCCTGTAAATTCAAGGCAATGCTCAAGTCATTCATAGCGGCTCCAAATTCCAACCTATCAATTTCCCAAGAAGCCCTGTTAGTGAACACGTGTTGGTTAAAAGGGTCTATTGCCAAAGCATTTTCATAATCTTTTTTGGCATTCTCCCATTGCCCAAGATTAGCCAATACATTGGCTCGGTTAATGTAGATATTCTTCTTGTGATCTTTGGAATCCTTTTTTAATGCAATATCAAAATCCTGAAGGGCTTCTTCATAGCTACCTAAATCAGATTTACAAATTCCTCTGTTATTTGCTGCACAGATAAATTTGGGCAATCTATCTAGGCTTTTGTTAAAATTTTCAATGGCCATTTCATTGAAACCAATACGGCTATAAGCATTGGCCATATAATAAAAAATAGTTTTGCTAAACCCTGTTTCTTTTTGATAAACAAATTCAAAATCGGCTAATGCTTGTTCTGGATAATACAAATAAT
>CALRXZ020000086.1:0-16779 GCA_943372255.1 Chitinophaga pinensis | reverse complement strand
TATGAATCTGCCAAATGGTTGGGCAAGTGTCCTTCTTGTAATGAATGGAATACACTGGTAGAAGAAATTATTGACAAGGGTAGCCAAAAAGAAATAGAATGGGACTCTTATCACAATGATAAGAGAGCGGTCAAAACCATTGCACTTACTCAAGTA
The DNA here is from genome assembly GCA_943372255.1 of Chitinophaga pinensis. Lineage (GTDB taxonomy): Bacteria > Bacteroidota > Bacteroidia > Chitinophagales > Chitinophagaceae > Sediminibacterium > Sediminibacterium pinensis_M. The sequence continues at coordinate 16,623 of CALRXZ020000086.1, read as the reverse complement.
ATTAGCAAGGAAGAAAAACGAATAGACTCTATGGACTCTGAATTGAACAGGGTTCTAGGAGGAGGAATTGTACCTGGTAGTATTATTCTTGTGGCGGGTGAACCAGGAATTGGAAAAAGTACTTTGTTTTTGCAAATAGGTTTGTTAATGAAGCAAGCATCGGTACTCTATATAAGTGGTGAAGAAAGTGAGCAACAAATAAAAATGCGGGCCGACAGATTAAATATTGACAATGAGCAATTTTATTTACTCACGGAAACTTCTACTGCTACTATCTTCCAAGAAATTAAAAAATTGAAACCACAGATAGTGATTGTAGATTCTATTCAAACCCTACAATCAAACTTAATTGATTCTTCTGCTGGATCTGTTTCGCAAATCAGAGAATGTGCTGGGGAATTTCAACGCTTTGCAAAAGAAACAGGAACACCTGTTTTTCTGATTGGTCATATTACCAAAGATGGATCCATTGCAGGACCAAAAGTATTGGAACATTTGGTAGATACTGTTTTACAATTTGAAGGTGATAGACATTATGCTTACAGAATTTTAAGAACACTAAAAAACCGTTTTGGTAGTACGGCTGAATTGGGCATTTATGAAATGACTGGTGAAGGCATGCGTATTGTTTCTAATCCTTCAGAGATTTTGATTGCGCAAAGAGAAGAACAATTAAGTGGCTCTGCCATTGCAGCTACTTTAGAAGGGATGCGTCCCTTGTTAATTGAAGTGCAGGCCTTGGTAACACAAAGCGTGTATGGCACACCACAGCGAACTGTAACAGGGTTTGATTTAAGAAGATTACAATTATTATTAGCAGTATTAGAGAAAAGAGGTGGCTTTCAATTTGGCATGAAAGACGTATTTGTGAATATTGCTGGTGGCATAAAAGTAGAAGATCCTAGTATTGACTTAGCCGTAATCTGCGCATTGCTTTCTTCTTATGAAGACGTTCCACTTCCAAGTCATATTTGTTTTGCTGGTGAAGTTGGATTGAATGGAGAAATTAGAGCTGTTAATAGAATAGAACAAAGAATTGCTGAAGCAGAAAAATTGGGTTTTGAAAAAATCATTGTTTCTAGGTATAATAAAAAAAGTTTTCAGCCAAAAAATCATGGTATTCAGGTGATTGCACTTTCAAGAGTGGATGAAGTATACCAACAATTATTTTAGTTGCTTGCATGCTATGATTAGTTGTTGTATTTTTTCAAATGCATCAATTAGTTGAAGATAGTTTTCACGGAATTGCCCACTTACTTTTTCCGCATTGTTGTATGGGATGCAATGCTGTTTTAGAACATAGAAAAGAAATACTTTGCTATGCTTGCAGCAGTTTATTACCCCGCACCAATTTTGAAAATCAAGAAGGCAACCCTTTAGAAAAATGTTTTTACGGAAGGCTCAACATCATATCTGCCTCAGCTGCATTTTATTTTTCTAGAGAAAGTATCTTACACCAATTACTGGTTTGCTTAAAATATAAACAACACAAAGAAGTGGGTTGGTTCCTGGGAAGGTTGTTAGGATATCAATTAGCAAATGCTGCTAGATTTCAAGAAGTAGATATTATTTTTCCGCTTCCCTTGCATCCCAACAAATTAAAAATTAGGGGTTATAATCAAGCTGCATTAATTGCAGAAGGCATACAATCTGTTTGGCCAAAAACAATGGTTTTAGATGCCGTAGTCAGAACAGGATTTTCTGAGTCGCAAACGGTCAGTAATCGGGTTCATAGATGGCAAAAAATGCAGGGAGTTTTTAAACTTGCAAATCAAGAATCAATTCAAGGAAAAAGGGTCTTATTAATAGACGATGTGGCAACCACTGGTGCTAGTTTAGAAGCATGTGGTCTTGCCTTACTTCAAGGCAATCCTGCTTCTTTGAGCATTGCAACAGTGGCTTACACCTTATAATGGCCCGTTTATCTAAAAAATGCAACTTTTTCCTCAAAAAGTTGTTTCTTGTACAAAATCACAATCATGAAATATCTATTAACCATTGCTATTGTCAGCATCTTAAGCGCTTTTACCATGTCAGGTGACGGCGGAAGCATTCACAGCTTTAAAGTAAAATCCATTGAGGGTGGCACTATTGACTTCTCTAAATTCAAAGGCAAAAAAATCTTGGTGGTGAATACAGCGTCTAAATGTGGTTATACACCACAGTATGAGGCTTTAGAAAAAGTATATAAGCAATACAAAGACAAATTAGTAATTGTAGGATTCCCTGCTAATAATTTTGGTGCTCAAGAACCAGGATCTGATGATGAAATTCAAGAATTCTGCAAAGCCCGTTTTGGTGTAACATTCCCTTTAGCTAGCAAGGTCAGTGTAAAAGGTGGAGATATAGCCCCTATTTACAATTGGTTAACCAGTAAATCTGAAAATGGCGTTTTAGACGCTACCATTGCTTGGAATTTCAATAAATTCTTATTGGACGAGAATGGCAAAATGATTGCTTACTTCCCAAGTAAAGTAACTCCTGACAGCGAAGAGATTACCAAATACCTGAAATAAGCAGGTTACTTTCATACTGTATAAAAGAAGTTGCTCTTTCCGGGCAGCTTCTTTTATTTTGTACCTTTCAAGCCAATCAGGACAGATGTTATTCAAGGAGATTATAGGTCAGCAAGATTTAAAACAACATTTGGCAGAAATGGTAGAGCAGAACCGTTTGAGCCATGCCCTACTCTTCTTGGGTAAGGAAGGTTCAGGTGCCTTGGCTCTTGCTCTAGCTTTTGCTCAGTACGTGGTGAGTATTCCTGCCCCATCTCCAGTGGTGGAAGATTTATTTGGTGGTCAAACCGCTTTGGAACCTACCCCATCCTATATTCATCCTGATCAAATAGACCAGCAACCGGCTTATGCTAGGGCTGCACAGCTATTACACCCCGACCTCCATTTTAGCTTTCCGGTTATTTCTAAAAAATCAGGGGACAAACAACTAAGCGCCAATTTCATCACTGAATGGAGAGAGTTTATTCAGCAATATCCCTATGGCAATGTCTATGACTGGCTTCAGTTTATTGGTGCAGAAAACAAACAAGGGAATATTAGTTCAGATGAATGCAATGAAATCATCCATAAACTCAGCCTAAAAAGTTTTGAAAGCACATTTAAGGTCTTGGTGCTTTGGATGCCCGAATACCTGAAAAAAGAGGGTAATAAGCTCTTAAAACTCATAGAAGAACCCCCAGCCAATACCTTATTTATCTTGGTGGCTGAAACAGAGGAGCAAATCCTGCCTACCATTTTGAGTAGGTGTCAATTGGTGAAAATTCCTCTGTTGGAAGACAAAGACATTGAAAATGCCTTGATGGAGCGGGCCAAAGCCCCTGCTGAAACAGCGGCACAAATAGCGGCCATCGCCGGAGGCAATTATAGAGAAGCCTTGCAATTGCTGCAGCACGCAGACGAAGACTGGCAGAGCCTGCTCAGGGAATGGCTTAACGCCACGCTCAAGGGTGGACCCGTAGCCCAAGCCAAATTTGTTGAAGAAGTGGCCAAATTGGGCAGAGAAAAGCAAAAACAATTTCTCCGCTATTTTAACCATTTGCTGGCGCAAAGCATCAGAATCAAGATTTTGGGGCCGGATTTTGCCCAATTACCCGAAAAAGAGAAGGATTTTGCCCAGCGACTCAATAAAATAGCATCGGTTAGTCAGCAGCAGGCCCTAATTGAGGAATTGGACCGAGCCAGTTACTATGTAGAAAGGAATGCGCACGCCAAAATGCTCTTCCAGGCATTGACCATTAAACTCTATCACATCATTCAGAACAAAACCCTAATTTTGGAAAGTTAGGATTTGGCAGTGGCATCATTGTGCAATTCTATGAGTGAGTGGGGCTGAAAAATTTTCAGCAAGAAGGCAAAGCGGGTTTGAAAAACCAAAGGATTCAGGTTCATCTCTTCATATTCCAATACAACGCGTTGAAAAATGCGTTACTGAACCAATGTATCCCAAAGTTCCCAGCCAACCTTTCCACTAATTTATTAACCTATTATTACTCAGTATATGGGATGTGGATCATGTGGAACAGGCACACCAAACGGGTGTAAGAGCAATGGAGGATGTAGCACAGGCGGTTGTAACCGTTTGAATGTACACGACTGGTTGTTAAATCTTCCTTTCAGCGACCCTGAAAGTTCTTGCAAAGTGGTGGAAATAAGTTTCAAAAACGGAAGCCGTAAGGACTATTTTAGGAACAATACCCTGCAATATTTTGAAAAGGGCGATTATGTTACCGTTGAGGGAGTGGGTGGATTTGACGTAGGTGAAGTGAGTCTTACGGGAGAGTTGGTACGTATGCAGATGAAGAAAAAATCGGTAGACGAGTTTAGCCCAGAAATGAAAAAGATTCTGCGCAAAAGCACTGATAGAGATATTGAAACCTTCAAAATCAGCAAGGCACGTGAACAGGAAATGCTTTCTAGAAGCCGTGCCGTTGCCCGTACCCTGAACCTTCAAATGAAATTGAGTGAGATTGAAGTGCAGGCCGATGGTAAAAAAGGAACATTTTTCTACACAGCGGATGACCGCGTAGATTTTAGAGAGCTGATCAAAATCTTTGCTGGCGATTTTAAACTAAAGGTAGAAATGCGCCAGATAGGCATCCGTCAGGAAGCCGCCAAAGTGGGAGGTATTGGAAGTTGCGGAAGAGAATTATGCTGCAGCACCTGGCTCAATGATTTTAAAAGCGTGAATACTACTGCTGCCAGGTATCAGAACCTTTCTATTAATCAGACCAAATTAAGTGGTCAGTGTGGCCGTTTAAAATGCTGCCTGAACTATGAGTTGGATACTTATCTAGACGCTTTGCAGCAATTCCCAGACTATGCAGACCAATTGGATACCGTTATGGGAACTGCCCAATTGATCAAAAAAGATATTTTCAAAAACCTGATGTGGTATATCCTACCTAATAACAGCAAACACTTTCCTTTGACCATTCAGCGCGTGAAAGAAATTAAACGCCTAAACCAAGCTGGTACCAAGGTAGACGAATTGCAAGCGGTAGAAGTAGTAAGCGGCAAAGCCAAAGAAGTAGAACCCGCATTTGTAGACGTGGTTGGTCAGATTAGTTTGAAGAGTTTGGAAAGAAATGACCGTAGAAGAAGGGATCAAGACCGTGGAAATGACCGCCGTCCAGACAATAGGGATCAGCGCGGGCCGCGAGATGGTAATAGAGATGGTAATCGTGGGCCACAACAACAGGGTCAGGGGCCTCGTGGACCTCAGCAAAATAGAGGGCCTCAGCAAAGTGGCCCTAGGGGACCACAGCAACAACAAGGACAAAGACCTCCACAGGAAAACCGTGGACCGCAGCAAGGGCAAGGGCCTCGTGGACCACAACAAAATAGAGGACCACAACAGGGTCAACAAGGACCTCGCGGACCAAGACCACAAGGACCTCCAAGGGATCAACAAAATCGTGGTCCACAACAGGGACAACAAGGACCTCGTGGACCAAGACCTCCACAACAACAAGGACCTCAAAACCCTCCACCGGCCACACCGCCAACGGAAGGATAAAACATAAAAAATGCCGCTCAGATTTCTCGAGCGGCATTTTATTTTTTATAAACTTTCCAAATTTAAAATGCTAAGAAAATTATCCTGCATTCTTCACTCTTAACTCTTCACTCTTCACTTTCCTATATTTTGTCCATTTCCGCAGCCGTAAACTCCATCAAAGTTTTAATATGATTTGGCGATAGGTCAAACTTCAAACCGGCTGCTTTATACAATTCCGGAAGTGTTTTTGTGCCCCCCAAACTCAAAGCCTGAATATAATTTTCCAAAGCTTGTTGTGGATTTGCTTGGTACTGCATCCAAAGACCAATAGCACCTAATTGAGCAATGCCGTATTCAATATAATAGAACGGTACTTCAAATAAGTGTAACTGGCGCTGCCAAGCAATTTCACGGTATTTTTCTAAGCCTGTAAAGTCAATACTCTTGGTAGAAAATTCTTGCAAAATAGACATCCAAGTACTTGTTCTTTCTTCCACACTATGTTGTGGGTGTTCATAAACCCAGTGTTGGAATTTATCAATGATGGCAATCCATGGGAAGATGGTAATGGTTCTTTCTAATTGATGTTCTTTAGCACGATTCAGGTCTTCCTCATTATCAAAAAATGCTTCCCAATGATTCATGCTAAATAACTCCATAGCCATACTAGCTACTTCTGCAATCTCCATAGGATATTCCTTGAAAGCACTGAGTTCTAAGTTATGTGATAAGAAGGAATGAATGGCGTGTCCACCTTCGTGTACCATGGTAGTAACATCGCTCATCTGACCTGCTGCATTCATAAAAATAAAAGGCGCACCAGATTCAGTGAGAGGGCAATTATATCCCCCCGGGGCCTTGCCCTTTCTGCTTTCTAAATCAAAATGATTGAGTTCATCCATTTTACGCAAACAGTTGGCAAAAAAAGGATTCATGGTTTCAAAACACTTCACTGATTTTTCATACAAATCCTTTCCATTTGTAAAAGGTTTCAAAGGTTGTATTCCTGCTGGTTCTGCTTCTGTATCCCATGGATATAATTTGTCTAATTGCAGTTTGGCTTTTTTGCGCGCATAGATTTTTTCAATCAATGGCAAGACGTGCAATTTCACTGCTTCGTGAAACTGATAACAGTCTTCTTTGCTATAATCAAAGCGGCCTAGTTCTACAAATTTGTAGTCTCTATAATTGGCAAAACCAGCATTCTTGGCTACTTGATCTCTCTTGGCTATCAGGTTACTATACAAATCATTCATGGCATCCTTGTCTTGTAAACGACGCTCCTGTATTTTTCGGTACACTTCTTCTCTCAACGCCCTATCATGGCTCTCTAAAAATTTACCAGCTTGCTGCAGGGTATATTCCTGACCACCAACTTCAATGGTCATTTTACCAGCAATAGCGCCATATTGTTGTTGCAAAACACTCAGTTCTGCTTGCAGTGGAATATTGGCTTCACGGAATAAGTCGATACTTTTTTTCACTGAACGCAGATAAGTAAAATACTTGTCCTGATCCAATTCCTGGGTAAAGGAAGAATTAACCAGTTTCTTGTTAAGCTGGTCTGCAAAAGGTTGCAATTTGGGCTGGATCTCCATGCAGAAATAGGTAAATGCTTCTTCTAAGGCCGTATCGGTGGTATCGCAGGTCATTTTAATCTGTCTCCAGCAAGCGTCTTCACTGACCACAGCTTCTACCTCACTCATATCCTTCATCCATTGTTCTAGGTCTTCTCTGGAATTCAAGGTACGTTCCGCTAGATTTTTGAAAAAAGGCTCTAGCAATTCCCAAGTAGTTACTTTAAAATCTGCTGGAACAAAACTGCGTTCCAACTTCTGAATATCTGCACTTAATACCATATCAATTATTTAAAGGGCAAATTTAGTGCAACAAGACCGTGCAGATGGCCCAAGAATGCTATTTTTACAAACTTTATAAAAATTTGTGTGCGTGGGGGATATCATCCATTTATTACCTGACAATATAGCCAACCAGATAGCCGCTGGTGAAGTAATTCAGCGACCAGCTAGTGCCGTAAAAGAACTCTTGGAAAATGCAGTTGATGCTGGGGCTACCAAAATCAAACTCTTGGTGAGTGACGCGGGTAAGGCCTTGGTGCAAGTCATTGATAATGGCAAGGGCATGAGTGCTGCCGATGCTAAAATGGCTTTTGAAAGACACGCTACCAGCAAAATTCAACATATAGATGACTTGTTCCGGATTAAAACCATGGGATTCCGTGGTGAAGCTTTGGCATCTATTGCGGCGGTTGCACAGGTAGAACTCAAAACCAAAAGGGAGGATGACGAGCTAGCTAGTTTTGTAGAAATAGAAAATAGTAGGGTTTTAAAACAAGAAAGCTGTTCTTTTCAAACAGGTACCAGCATCAGCATGAAGAACCTTTTCTTCAATGTGCCTGCAAGAAGAAATTTTCTAAAAAGCAATGCTGCAGAAATGCGGCATATCATGGATGAATTTATAAGGGTAGCCATGGCCTTCCCCGATATTTTCTTTTCTCTAACCAGCAATGGTCAGGAAGTATTCCATTTAGAAGCGGGTTCTTTAAAACAAAGAATTGTTCAAATTTTAGGTTCCTCTTATAATGCCAAATTAGTCAGTGTAAATGAGGAAACAGATTATATGAATATTTATGGTTTTGTGGGCAAGCCCGATACGGCGCGCAAGACAAGGGGTGATCAATATTTTTTTGTCAACAATAGATTTATCAAGAGTGCTTATTTGAATCACGCTGTGAATACGGCTTTTGAAGGCATGATTGCAAAAGATAGTTTTCCTAGTTATGTACTTTATATAGACTTGGATCCATCGCAGGTAGATATTAATGTGCATCCTACTAAACAGGAGATCAAGTTTGAAGACGAAAAAATTATTTATGCTTTTGTACAAGCAGCTGTAAAACATGCATTGGCACAATTTAGTATTGCACCTTCTTTGGATTTTACCTTGAACGCAGATATTCAAAACTTAGACGCGGTAAGCAAACCATTTACCACAGATAAAAAAGACGCGGTTGCAGGTTCCAATCTTTTCAAATCTTTTACGCAAAAAAATCAGGCACATTTTATTGAGTCTTCTCACCAGGCGGGAACTGAATTAAAACACTGGAAAAGTTTTTATAGTGCAGGCGATGACCAAATAAAATCAAGCGTAGCCAATACCCAAGACCCTGTTCAACAATTGTTGCATACACCCAAGACAAGGTCTATTGAAGTGATTCCAGATTCTGTGTTACTGCAATTACACAACACTTATATTATTGCTTCAACCAATAGTGGTTTCTTATTAGTACACCAACAATTGGCGCACGAACGGGTTTTATATGAACGCTATAGCCTAGCTGCTCATGGACAAAAAATGGCTACCAAACAAAGTCTGTTTCCAGTAGTATTAGAACTAGCCCCTGCAGACGCAGCATTATTACAAGACCTCATGCCAGATTTGTTGGCCATTGGATACCAACTAGACAATACCGATGACAATCAAATGGTGATTCAAGGAATTCCTGCCGATATTTTACCTGGCAATGAAAAAAATGCCATTGAATTATTGATAGAACAATTCAAACATTTTAATGCAGAAGTAAAGTTTAGCAAGCGTGAAAAACTAGTACGCTGTATGTCTAGACAACAGGCTATTAAAGCGGGTCAATCCTTGTCTCAAAAAGAAATGATGGTTTTAATTGAAGACTTGTTTGGTTGCGGCAGTCCTAATGTAACGCCAACGGGTAGCCCCACTTATTTAGAATTCAAGGAAGATTATTTAGACAGAATGTTTGGCAGATAATTATTGATTGGCCATTACATTGTTTAAAAACTGTTCTACGCTTTTGCGAATAGTACCAACGTTTCCAGTATGATTACTAACTAGTACAGAGAATAGTAAAGTCTTTCCTTTTGAAGTAATCAAATAACCACTGAGTGCCACGTTATTACTAAGTGTACCGGTTTTAGCATAGATTTTTCCAGGACTATTTTTGTAATAACTACCAAGTGTGCCGTTGCCGCCTGAAGCAAAAATATTACTGATCCTATTCCAAGCAAATTCATTGCGCAGTTTGTCTAATACAATGATAAAATCTTCTGGGCTAAATAAGTTGTACCTGCTTAATCCACTTCCATCTACCCATTTTGGTTTTTGTGGTAGGTCTTTTAAACTGGTCTTTAAAACGGTATCAATTAATTTGGCAGTATTCATCTCTGCCAAGAGTTCATTACCGGCCATTAGCAAACATTGCTCTGCAAAAAAGTTATCTGATCTATGCATCATAATCTTTAACATAGAGTCAATAGGTTGAGAATAAATCTTGACTACATCAGGCCAACGATCTACTTTAAAATCAACTGAGGTGACCATAGTTTTTAAAGTATCGCGCAGCAATTGTGGCAAGATTTCTTTGTCATCTGTATAGAAAGGAATATCATCACCGGTAAAAGCAGTTTTAGCAGGAATGGCTGAAAACTGATTGGCACCAATGGTTCTGCGAATAGTATAATTAGCCCCATTGATTGAAGGATCTATGTTTAGCAATTGCTGAAAATAAGCAGGAGATGCTGTTGGCTTTGTTGCTTTTTTGAATTGCACCAAATTCCCATAAATAGGCATCAAGCTACGTTGAGCCATATAATCGCTTTCATAATCGTCCCAAGACCAGCCCATTCCCCAACCCTTTGCCTTCCAATTCTGGTGCGTAAGTAAGATGTTCTTTTGTTTCTTTAAAAACTCAAACACGGGTTGATTGGGAAAATCTGGGTGCAGAAAACTGGGATCACCACTGGGCTCAATTTCAACTGTGCCATTGCCTTTGTCTACATATCTAAGACCCACCAAACTATCGCCCAAGTATTTCATGGCCACATAACAGCTTACAATTTTGGTATTACTTGCAGGTATAAAATATTTATCTGATTGGTGTTGATAGAGATAGTTCTTGGCGCTTGGATCATAGACCGCAATGCCAACATGTGCACCAGCTAGGTCATTGCTTTGCAACAAACTATCCATGGGGCTCATGGTTTTTAGAGCTGTGTTTTGCTGAGATTGCTTTGCCGTTTTGCAAGAAAATAGGAATAGTGCTGCTATACCAATGCCAATACCAGACAGAATTTTCATACGCTTAATTTCTGACTCGAATCTAGTTAAAAAGAAGGGAAAACTAACTGCGTTCTACTGCTCGGAACCAACGTTCTGGAATTTCATTGTTTGATGCAATGATATAGTCAAAATGACTGCAGGCAACGTACTTGCCATCGTGCAATTGCATCCACCACCTTCCCGTGCGTTTGCTTTGCAAAAAAGTGGTTTCCACTTCTGCAAAAGCCATGATGAACTCATTAAACTCAGCTTTATTATCCAAACTAGCTTCTTCCTTACCCTTGTGAATCCCATCCATTAAGTACCAAAGCATGTGAGAGATTTGTTTGGCAGTAAGTGCGTGTTCGTCATGTTCTGCTATATAACCATAGATGCCAATGCTATCGCAGTTATTACTCATACCAGCATACTGCATAAGGGTACAAGCTTCTTCTCCGTTAAATCCGTTTGGCGTTAGTCTATTAGCGGGAGCGTGTGCGTGCTGAATAGCAGCTATATCAAAACTAAAGAGTTCGCTATTTCTGATGGCGGGTTCCATTTCTTCTATACGCTCTTTTACCTTACCCACCCTATAACAATCAAATCCCAATTTATCAATGGTTTCCAGCATATCGGGGTGCATAAAATAACTCTGGAAACCTATATGGCTATAGTGTTTCAGGTAATTGGGCATGCCAGTTAGCAATTCTACCAAAAAATTATCGGCTGGTAATACGGAATCCATATCCAAATCAATCCTTGCGTCTACACAGGCCACATCAATGATGCGTTCTCTACTACCATAGGCCTGATATTGAGCCGTGGTAATATCATGAGATCCACCCAAGATGACTACTTTCTTTTTCTGGTCCATGAGCTCAGCCACAACCGTTCTTAAAGCAGCATAAGTATCTTCTAGGGTAGCACCTGATTTTACGTTGCCAATATCGGCTACGTTTACCTGGGTATGCCAATGAAATAGTTTGTAATATTCTGCCCTAATGGCATCGGGTGCATTGGTGCTGGTTAAACCTACTCCAGCTCCACGCATTTCTCCGCAGCCCACAATCACAAAATCGGCCTGAGAAATATCTGGAAATTCCTCTTCAAAAACAGCAATATGTTTTCCAAGTTGGGAGTCCTTGAACCCCTCGTCATTGGAAATCATGGCAATATTAATGGGATCAAGAAAATCTATGATGGATTCTGTTTGGAGCGACATATGGACTATTTCAAACTCATCAAACGCTCAGAATAGGCCTTTATTGCATTTGCCCAACCCTTAAACTGTGTATTTGTACCCAACACCCCTTACTGAATGAAAATGCTTGGGATTGCGACTGTCCTGTTCAAAATATTTTCTAAAATTCAGGATAAAATTGTCAATGGTTCTGGTAGTGGGATAAACATTATAACCCCAGACTACTTGAAGAATTTTCTCTCGGGTAACTACTTCGCCCTTGTTTTCAATAAGTAGTTTCAGCAGCATCACTTCTTTCTTGCTCAACTCAATGTTTTGTTGGTTGAAATTGATAGCTGTTTGGGCCTTAAAATCAATATTATTTTGACCAAATTCATAATGGTCTCCAATGCTTTCTTTGACCTGTATTTTTTGATTTTTCTCAATCAGTTTTGATACTCGCAACAAGAGTTCTTCTAAGTTAAAAGGCTTGGTCAAATAATCGTCTGCCCCTTTTTTTAAACCCAATACCCTATCGGCACTGCTGTTTTTAGCACTTAAAATTAAAACCGGGACTTCATTGGCGTTGACCCTAATGGTTTCTAGCACACTAATGCCGTCTACTTCAGGCATCATAATATCCATGATAATCAAATCAAAATACTCATTCCCAATAGCTTTGAGGGCTTCATTGCCGTCAAAAGCAGAAGTAACGGTATAACCTTCCATCTCCAGATTTAACTTGAGGGCTTCGTGTAGGTTTTCCTCGTCTTCTGCCAAAAGAATATTGGCTTTTGAATCGGTACTCATGGGTGCTTAGGCGTTTTTGAATGAGACGGTAAAAATACAGCCCTGTGGCTGATTGTCTGTCACAGAAATGTAGGCATTATGGTTTTCGGCAATTTTCTTGCAGAGATACAAACCCAAACCAGTTCCCTTGGCCTTTCTGGTATTCTCATTGCCAATTCTATAGAATTTGTTGAAGATCCGTTGCTTTTCTGCGTCTTCCACCCCTTTTCCTAGATCGGCCACTGCACACTGAATGGTATCTGCTGTGGCTATGAGACTAACTTTAATAGGTTGGTCTTTGGGAGAATATTTAAGGGCGTTTTCTATGAGATTATTGATCAGCATTTGCAACAAGAGAGTTTCTCCTTGTAAAAAAACGGAAGCCTGAATGGCTTCTTCAATCATCCTTTGTGGATAGCGGGTTTTGAAATTATCAATACAGCCCTCCACCAAATCACTCAAATGAATTTCCTGTTTGTTCTGTGTATGTACCCCTGCGTCTAATTGGGCAGCAAACAAAATATTATTGCACAGCGTATTTAATCTATTGGCTTCTTGCAGGGTATTGGAAATAAGTTTTTGACGCTTGTCCTCATCCAATTGTCTTTTCTGTAAGGTTTCTAAATTAAGTTGTGCTACCGCAATGGGGGTTTTTAATTCATGCGTCACCGCCATCATAAAATTCTGTTGCTGCTGTGCCCCCTTAATCTGTCTGCGGGTTGCCCTAAACACAAATACAGCTCCTACCAAAATCAGGACTAAGAAAGTGCTTCCTTCACCAATATATTGAAAGGTTTTCCGCTTTGATCCTGCTTCAATAACAACAGCTTTTTCTAAGTAGCTGGGATGGTCTTTTTTTAGTTCACTCAATCTAATACTAGTGATGAGTTGGTTCTGCTTTTCCAAAGCAATAAACCACCAGAGCAATGCAGCTACCATATAAGAAAGCAGGAACCAATAGACCACGGTTACCGTTGCCAATTTCCGTTTCTGTGTCCCTGTCATGATTTGGCTTTTTCAATCCTGATCCCGGCATTTAAGACATAAGGCAAGGGGTCTTCCCGCATAATTTGTTGCAGGGTAAATTGATATACCCCTTTTCTAAAGCGCATAGGTGCTGTGGTAATTCTAATGCGATGGTCAAAAACATCGTCCATACCAGATCCCAACCAACCTGTGGTATTATTGGCCAAGGTCAGGTTTAGTTTCTGAGAAATGGGTTGCATACCTGGCCCCTTAGTTTGCACGTTCAGCCAAAGATTGTTATAATGATAGGCGTCTAGATGACGGATCACCACATAAATATGATAATAGGATAAACTGTCTTGTACTTCAAAATTAAAGCTGGGTTGGTTCTTGCTATCCCATTCTTGTTTGGGAAAAAATACGGTTTTCTCATAGAGATCCATTGGGCGGCAAGCCCCCAGAAAAACCAGTCCCATTAGTACTATCAAGCATTTTCTCACCGGAATCATTTTTTCAAAGATAAATAGCTGAATTGCAAAAGCCATCACAAAACGTTCAAGATCTGTTCCTTGGCCTTTTCTAGTTCATCTTTCATTAAGATCACACATTTCTGCATCACGGCGTCATAGGCTTTGGAACCCGTAGTATTGATTTCTCTACCAAACTCTTGTAAAATAAAAGAGAGTTTTTTGCCCTTACTGGGTTCTTTTTCTTTCAATATGTCTCGGAAATATTTACAGTGATTATTTAGTCTTACCTGTTCTTCACTGATATCAATTTTCTCAATATAATAGATTAATTCCTGCTCTAATCTATTGGGGTCATAATTTTCCTTACCCACATTCTCTTCCAAGACTTTGAGCAAACCTTCCCTAATTCTTTGTCTGCGCAAAGGCTCCAATTCTACAATCTTGGCTTGTTGGGTTTCAATATTTTGTAAACGCAATAATAGGTCTGCTTCCAAAGATTTGCCCTCATCCTTGCGGTGATCATTCAATTGTTTAATAGCTTCTCTTAGCACGGACTCAAACCCCTTCCATTCCTCATCACTAAGCATTTCTGTAGAGGGTGTAATTACGTCTGGGAGTTTCAATATGGTACTGAGAATATCGCCAGTGGCAAGATTTAATTCAGCTGCTAATTCTGCCACTGGTTGATAATAGGCTTTTGCTAAATCAGTATTAATGGTTACTGGTTTGCTGGCACCATTCTGTTTGAGTGTAATAATGCATTCAACACTACCCCTCACAAGTCCTTCACTCAAGATATTGCGTACATCAAATTCAAAGGGTTTTAACAAAGAGGGAATATTCAAGCGGAGATCAAATTGTTTACCGTTTAAAGAGCGAACTTCTACCAAAAAAGTCTTGCCATTAACGGTCTGTTCAGACCTTCCGTAACCTGTCATCGAGTAAAGCATAATCGTGGTTTCAATGCAATGTAAGCAATGTTTAAAACTTAATGGTCAAACTGGCTTACAGTGGGTTATAAAAAAAGGCGCCCTTTTCGGGGCGCCTTTTAAAAAATGGTTAGGAAAGACTATTGTTTTTCCACTTTGTAAGTATAGTAATTGGTATTGTTCAGGAACAAAGTCACTTTGTATTTTCCAGCAGGATAACCTTTAATGTTATCGCCACCATCTTCTAGACTACCATCAGCTCCCTTATCACCATAGTTCAAATCCCAAGCACCATTGGCCCTGAATTTGAACTCGTCTGTAGCAGTAAGTGTAATAACGCCAGACCAAGAATTAGATCCTGCATCATAGCTCATGTTCACATCAGAACCCCAATTGCTTGGAGCAAAACTTCCAATTAATCCCCAAGTGGTTTTAGTAGCTGACCATTTGTTGGTAACAGTATTGGCGTTGATCTTATAGTATCCAGCACCAGGCACTTTTAGGTTGCCACCGCTACCACTCAAACCACCGTTTCCTGCATCACCCAATGAATTGCTCCAATCAGGAGTCTTATTCATTTTGAATTCAAATGTTCCACCTGCTGGGAAATTGATATATCCTTCAAATACACCATCAGCCTTAGGAGAACCCAATTGAGGCGCAGTTGCTGGATTCCAACCTTGGTAATCACCAGGAATCCATAATACACCGTATTCGCTTACCTTAACTACAGTGAACAATCCGTTCTGGAAATCTGCAGTAATAGTATAAGTACCAGATTTAGCTGGACCTGGGAAATTGCTACTCAAATTGTATCCAAAACTTCCACCAGCATTCAAACCAGGTACGCTATTATTGGCTACAGAATATTTGTTACCCCAATCTCCATTTACAGGAAGCATTAAATACTCGCCACCGCCATTTAAATAGAAAGTTCCTTGGTAAGTAACAGAATCCAAACGATTGAATTTCTGTGCCCTGTCTGGAACTGGGTTACCCCATCCACCAGCAGTTGCGCTACCTACTAGGTATAATTCCTTAGAGCTAGGAAGGGTTACTTTAGGAGGAACCACATAAGGAGTAACTTTCAACTTAACAACATTTGAAGCCAATTGCTCATTGTTGTTCAAGAAAGAAGAAATGATACGAACGTCTACATCATAGGTTTTGTTGAATTCAAAACCCCATGAACGGGCAATTAAGTTGATTTCCTTATTGGTAAAAGAAGTAGTCAAAGAAGTCACAATTGTTTTGCTGGCCTTTGTACCAAAACTGCTGGTAGAAGGAGACATTTCAATGATGAATTTCTGGTTGCTACTATCTACAGAATAAGCAGGTCTGGTCCAGGTAAACACAATTCCAGTTTTATTGGAATCGGCTGGAATGGCTGCAATAGTTGGCGCAGATGCAGACAAAACCGCACCACCTGCTGCAGGAGCATAGACCGGCAATGTTCCAACCTTCTCGCAAGAAGCACCAAGAACTATGATGCTAGCCGCAACAAAAAGTAGTTTGAATATTTTTTTCATGATCTTTTTTTTATTGGTTTATTGATTGGGGCTGGAACATTATTGTTTGGTTACTGTGAATTTACCCCTTTGGAAGTCTACAGAGATTTTGTAGGTTCCACTAACTGCCGGCGCCAAAATGTCTTCACCCTGCCACTGGAAGTCACCACCATTTA
>CALRXZ020000085.1:0-16809 GCA_943372255.1 Chitinophaga pinensis | reverse complement strand
ACCAATACAATTTATTTTGACATCATCAAAATAGGCAGAGAGTCAAAAAAATCACAATTAAATGAGTTAATCAAACTAGTTAAGCGAAACAATACTTGGAAAGTTGACAATAGTATTGTTTTGTCAAGATCATGAAAATTGAATAACTAAATGGAAGTTTAAATCAGGGTACTCAGATTTCAGATAAAAACAATTAATATTCCTAATATGAAACAACGGAAAATTTTGGTAATTGTGTTAAAAATGGAAAAATTTAGAGAATTGATTTATATACTTATTTTATTTTTCTTGATAGGCGGATGTGTTTCTGTCAAAACAAAAAACAATACAATAAATATAAAGGAGCAAAGGGAGAACCTTAAAGGATATGCATTTTGTAATTGTGTGGCATTTGCATTACCAAAGGACAGTGCTATTCAAAATGATATTAGTATAACAGCTTATCATGACATAACGCTCTACACTCAAGATGCTTATAATTTCGTGAGAACTGTTGCAAAAAATTTCAGTGACTCAATTAAACCCTCTGTAATTGGAGATCATGAAAATAAAAGAGGTGTATTAATTGACTGTATGCGTTTCCATCAGAGTAACTATCTTGACTCTTTAGTTAGAACAATGGATTCTAAAATCATTAAGTATTAAATAAAATATATTAATGTCTGAGGCAAACATTTTTACATTCACTTATTAAAATTCCTATAAGCCAAAAATTGCTTTAAAAGAATTGAAATAGACTAGCTTACTTATTCACCGACTTATTGGCCAATTGTCCGCAAGCGGCGTCAATGTCTTTACCGCGGCTCTTACGCAATCGGGAGTTCACGCGATTCCTTTCTAGGTAATGCATAAACTCTTCAGTAGTGGCTTCATCAGGTTTGGTAAAACGGAAAGCTTCAATTGGATTGTATTCAATAATATTGATTAGATCTGCTGGAACCTTTCTATAGATTTTTACCAGTTCTTCTGCGTCTTTTAATGAGTCATTAAAATTCTTGAAGAGAATATATTCAAACGTGATTTCGCTGCCGGTTTGTTTGTAGAAATGATTCAATGCTTCAATCAAGGTATCAATATGATTGGTCTCATTGATGGGCATGATCTCATTACGCTTTTTATCATTGGCTGCGTGTAAGGATACTGCCAATTTGAATTTCACTTTATCATCACCCAATTGCTTGATCTGTTTGGCCACACCAGCTGTAGAAACGGTAATACGTTTGGGACTCATGAACAGTCCGTCTTCTGCGGTAATACGTTCAATGGCTTTGAGTACATTGTTGTAATTGAGTAGGGGCTCACCCATTCCCATGAACACAATATTGGTCAATTTCTGACCGTGTACGCGCTCAGATTCTTTGTTAATCAACACTACTTGATCATAGATCTCGTCAAATGTGAGGTTGCGTTTGCGCTCCATGGTTCCAGTGGCGCAGAACTTACAAGTAAGGCTGCATCCAACTTGGCTAGATACGCAGGCGGTTTTGCGCTCGGCGGTTGGAATCAACACTCCTTCAATCATAAACCCGTCATGGGTTTTAAAGCGGCTCTTGATGGTACCGTCATCGCTTACCTGGGTCAGGTTTACTTTGAGGGCGGGCAGGGAAAATTCCTGGGCCAATTTTTGGCGCAGGTCCTTGCTTAGGTTGGTCATGTCATCAAAACTATGCGCGTGTTTCTGCCAGAGCCATTCATGCATCTGTTTTACCCTGAATTTCTTCTCTCCAATGGTTTCAAAATAGCTTTCCAACTCGGCCAAACTCAGGTGGCGTATGTTTTTTAATGACTCCTTCATGCGGCAAAGATACCTTTTGAGGCTTGGAAGGGGTAATTTTAATGCACAAATAATATCTTGCGATGGGTTTGATACCCTGATTTTAACAGAAAGAACATGAAAACTGCCTATATTATTGATGCTGTAAGAACACCTATTGGACGTTATGGGGGTAAATTGGCTGGCTATCGCCCAGACGATTTATTGGCCCATGTGATCCGTGTTTTGTTACAACGCAACCCCAGTATTGACCCTGCTGCCATTGAAGACGTGATTGCCGGAGCCGCCAATCAAGCCGGTGAAGACAATAGAAATGTGGCTAGAATGGCTGCTTTATTAGCGGGTCTTCCCGTGAGCGTAGCGGGTAATACCGTCAATAGATTATGTGCTTCTGGTTTGCAAGCCATTATGGATGCCGCTAGGGCCATTCAATGCAACGAAGGGCTATTATATATTGCTGCAGGCGTAGAAAGCATGACCCGCGCACCCTTTGTTACAGCCAAGAGCGATGGGGCATTTAGCCGCAAGCTGGAAAGCTTTGATACCACCATGGGTTGGCGTTTTGTAAATAAGCAATTGGCTGCCATGCACCATCCCTATACCATGGGTGAGACCGCAGAGAATGTGGCCAAGCAATGGCAGATCAGCCGTGAAGCACAGGATATATTTGCCCTTGGTTCTCAAGAAAAATATTTTGCGGCGCTGGCCGATAATAGGTGGGAAGATGAGCTGGCTGCTATAGAAATGGAGCAGGACCGTTTGATAACCTGGTTCAACCAAGACGAACACCCCAGACAAACCAGTTTGGAAAAATTGGCAAATCTAAAACCCGCTTTTGCCAAAGATGGTTCTGTAACTGCGGGCAATTCATCGGGGATTAATGACGGCGCTGCTGCCATGTTATTGGCCAGTGAAGAAGCCGTGCAACTCTTTAACCTACAACCCATTGGAAGGGTAGTGAGCATGGCCGTGGCAGGAGTGGATCCCGCCATCATGGGCATGGGTCCGGTTTTGGCCACAGAAAAAGCATTGCTCCGTGGCAATCTTAAATTAGAAGACCTTGACTTAGTGGAGCTCAATGAAGCATTTGCTTCTCAGAGTCTGGCCTGTATTCAGGAATTGGAATTAAACCAAGACATAGTCAACGTTAATGGTGGTGCTATTGCACTAGGTCATCCGCTGGGTTGCAGTGGGGTTAGAATTAGCACCACGCTCTTACACGAGATGTTTAGACGCAAATCAAAATATGGTTTGGCTACCATGTGTGTGGGTGTTGGTCAGGGTGCGGCCGTGATTTATGAGGGTCTATAAAAATGGGTATAGAGCCATTTGATTAAGATTGGATTATTTTTTAAACGGTTGGTCAATGGCTTGAAATAAGCCTTAATTTGGATGACTCAAAATAACAATCAAACAGTAGCACTATGAAAAAAATGGCATTCCTTTTAATGGCAATGATGGGATTCGGATTTATGGCACAAGCCCAGACCGATAGTTTGCAACAGTACACCGGTAAATTTAGTTTTCCAGAAGGAAGCATTGTTTCTTATGTTTCAATTTCTGTTGACGGTGGTAAACTGGTATTCAGTTCTGACAAGGGTTCTGGCTCTTTGGAAAAAGTAGCCACTGATTCTTTTAGCATTCCAGAATACCAAGGAACAGGCAAGTTTGTACGCAATGCAGACAAAGCCATTACGGGTGTTGTCATAGACGTAATGGGATATCACATTGAAGGAACCAAGGATAAAACAGTTGCTATTTTGGATAGAAAATATTTGCTAAAAAGCAAAGGCCAAGAGTCCTTCACCAGATAGTGTTTCTTGAACACCTGTGCTCAGGTTTTTCAATACCAATACATTTTCAGACAATTCCTTACTGCCAATCATCACGGCGTAAGGAATTTGTTTTTTATCGGCATATTTAAACTGCTTGTCAAACTTGGCATTCTCGTGATAGAGTTCTGCTGCAACACCCTTGGCACGCAGTTGCTGCATGAGTTGAAATGCTGCCCTGCTTTCTGCATCGCCCAGATTAAAAAACAAGACTTTAGTACCTGTTTGTACTTCGGAAGGAAAGAGTTGTAGTTCTTCCATTACGTCATAAATACGGTCAACCCCAAAAGAGATTCCTACGCCAGGAATATTAGGAACATCAAAAGTGCTAGTCAAGTCATCATATCGGCCACCGCCACCAATACTGCCCATTTGAGCGTCATTGGCTTTTACTTCAAAAATAATTCCGGTATAATAGTTGAGCCCGCGCGCCAAAGTAAAATCGGCTTGTAGAGATTTGCCTGTGTTGGTGCCTGCATGATAACTTAGCAGCCATTCCAATTCTGCAATGCCTTTGTTCCCAGTTTCATTATTGCCCAGTAGGGCTTTTAATGCTGCCATTTTTGTGGCATTGTCTCCTTCAATAGACAGGTATTGTTCAATGGTTTGAATCTGCACTTGCGTTAATCCGCGCTGCGCTAGTTCTTCTTTTACTTTCTCTAAACCTATTTTGTCTAGCTTATCAATGGCTACGGTAATGTCTACCATTTTATCGGCCCCGCCACAGATCTCTGCTAGCGCTGCCAAAATTTTTCTGCTATTGATTTTAATGGTCACGGATACACCCAGTTGTTCAAACACGGTTGCATAAATGCTGGCCAATTCTACTTCATTGAGCAAGGAATAGGAACCTACTACATCCGCATCGCACTGATAGAACTCGCGGTAGCGGCCCTTTTGAGGCCTATCGGCACGCCATACGGGTTGAATCTGATAGCGTTTAAAAGGCATGGTCAATTGTCCATGATTCATGGCCACATACCTAGCAAAGGGAATGGTTAAGTCATAACGCAAGGCACGTTCGGTAATGCCCTTGGTATTTTTTCCTTCCAATACTTTTTGAAAGTCTTGTTGAATTTGATCCAACTTAGCCGGATTGTCCAAGCCATTGTTCAGGATCTTGAAAATGAGTTTGTCTCCCTCTTCTCCATATTTACCCATGAGGGTATCCAGATTTTCCATGGCCGGGGTTTCCAGTGGTTGGAATCCGTACAATTCAAATACGCTGCGAATGGTTTGAAAAATATAATGACGCTTTCTAACGGTAGACGCGCTAAAATCTCTGGTGCCTTGTGGTAAACTGGGTTTGCTCATAATTGCTTCAATGGCCGCAAAGATAAGTAAGGGAACTTGCTTTGCCTATTGGCAATAGGTGCTGGCTTGTAGATAGTCTGCAATAATGCGGTCACAAGCATTGGACAAGAGTGCAAATACTTCATGGTATCCTGGCTCGGTTCCATACCAGGGATCAGGTACAGAGCGGTTTTCACCGGGATAGAGACTATTTAAAATCAGGTCTGTTTTCTCTGGTTTAAAATGGCGTCCGCTAATGCGTTTTACTTCTGAAAAATTGTCTTGGTCCATGGTATAAATGCGGTCAAATGCATCCATATCTGCAGCTATATATTGCCTACCTCTTTGAGAAGAAATGTCTATTCCATTGAGTTTGGCTACTTTCTGAGACAATTTATGTGGGGCTTCTCCATTATGGTATCCGCCGGTTCCGGCGCTGTCTACGGTCCAGTCCAAGCCAGCCGCTGCAGCTTTTGCCTGAAGTATGCCTTCTGCTAGCGGACTTCTGCAAATATTACCCAAACAAACCATGAGGATTTTCATCAGCTAATTTCTTTTTGATCAAGTAGAATCCTTCAAAGATAGGTTCAAGTAAAAATATTGGGGTGGAATTACCAATTTGAAATTAAAATCATATGACTAGTTTTTACTAACAACCATTAGGTTTCAATCGTTTGCGTGCTTATGGAATCCCTTATTTTCTGCATCTATACTAAAACAAAGGATTTTGTTTTGAATTGATTAGCATTTTTGCTTTTCTCATTCAAATTATTAACTAAATTGCCCACCCTGTTTCAATGGATTGTTAAATGGAAGACCGTTTCAGAGAAAAACAGCAGAAAAGTTATACTTTGATGCGCATGACATATGACTTGACCATGGCTATTCTAATCCTTGGTATGGCAGCCGTCTTGTTTTTTGCGGAACAGTTTAAAATTCAGCAAATCATGGAATCGGATCTTGGATTCAGGTATATGTTTGGCGGAATCTGTCTATTATATGGTGGATTCAGGTTGTACAGAGGGATAAAGCGGGATTATTGATATGAAGCAGTACAGAAAAACCTTGATGATGTTGTTTGCCATTGCCCTATTGGGTGCTTGCAAATCAAAAACAAATCAGGTGGATGATCGGGATACGCCTAACAAGGGCACTATTCGGATTAGTGTGGATGAGAGCTTTAAACCGGTAATTGAAGAACAGATTAAAGTGCATCATTCTTCTTTTCCGGACACCAAGATCATTGCTTCTTATAAACCGGAAGTGGAGTGTTTGAAAGACTTACAGAATGACAGCACTCGAATGATTTTGATAGCCAGAGGGCTAACCAAAAATGAAACAGCGTTCTTTGAATCAAAATTGAGTTTTCAGCCGCAGTTTGCCATATTGGCTTATGACGCGGTAGCGGTAATAGTAAACCAAGCTTCTAAAGACAGCGTGTTTAGTATTGCCGATTTGAAAGATATTCTCAGCGGAAAAAGCAAAAGGATTGCCGTGATGGATGGAAAAAATGCCACCAGTACCGTGCGTTTTTTGCAAGACAGCATTTTAAAAGGAGCTTCCTTTGGAGCCAATGTAGTGGCCTCTAAAAACAGTGCTGACGTGATTGATATTGTTTCAAAAAATGAAAACGTAGTTGGGTTTGTAGGCTTGAGTTGGGTGGGTGATAGTCATGATCCCAAACAACAGGAGCAACTCAAATCTATCAGATTGGCCTTGGTAGAATGCGTTAGGTGTGTAGAGAAGGGTTTTTTTGCTAAACCTTCTCAAGCAACCATCGCTTATGCGCAATACCCGCTTCCCAGACCCTTATACTATATAGTAAAAGAGAATGCAGCAGGATTGGGTACCGGGTTCATGAATTTTTTAAGTTTGGAAAGGGGACAGTTGATTTTTAAGAGAGCCTTGTTGGTTCCTGCAAAAATGAATTTCAACAAACGTTCCGGTAAAATAAAAGAGTCAGATTAACAGAACAATGATAAAAAAAAGACAAATGAAGAAGACCGTATCGCTGATGTTAACAGCTTTGGTAATGGTGCAGTGCGCTATGGCACAATCTATACCAGATGGCATCAAATTGTTACAGGCCGTTTACAAGAACAAAAGTGCAAAAGACGTTCTGCAAAAAGCCTATGATGCCAATCCTAAAGATCCCCAGGCGATATACTGGTTGGGTATTGCAAATGTTGCAAAGAACCGTGAAGTGTTGTCTGCCGATGGTGTTGCTGCAGCAAGGGCCATTTATCAAAAAGCATTACAAGACGGTGTGAATGACCCCTTAATTTGGGTGGGTCAAGGAACCATGGATATCTTGGAGTCCAACAATATTAATGCTGCCAAACAAAAGTTTGAGCAAGCCATTACTACTACCACTGAAACCAAGGGTAAAAATAAGGGTAAGCCTAACCCAGCTATCTTAAATGCCATTGGTTTTGCCAATGCATTGGGTGGTTCTACAGTAGGTGATCCATTGTATGGTATTGAAAAGCTGAAACAAGCTGCTGCCATTGATTTGACCAATCCAGATATCATGACCAATATGGGTATCTGCTACCTGAAAACAGGTGGTGAAAATGGTGGTGAAGCTGTAAAAGCTTTCCAAGACGCGATTAGTCGTGACCCTAAAAATGCTAGGGCTATGTGGCGTATTGGTAAAGTATACCAAAGCCAAAACAACAAAGAGTCTTTGGAGCAATATTTCAACAATGCCATTGCTGCTGATCCAACTTTCCCTGCACCTTATTTGGAATTATTCAACTACTATTCTAACAGAGACGTGGTTAGGGCAAAAGGCTATTTGGATGATTTCTTAAAATACGCTGATAAAGATCCGTTGAACGATTTCTTCTATGCAGAATATCTTTTCCGTGCGGGTAAATATTCTGAGTCATTGGCCAAAGCAAAAGAAATTGAAGCATCTGCTGGTTTGGCATCTGCTCCAAGATTGAGTTTGTTATATGCATATAACTATGACCGTTTGGGTGATAGCGTTGCAGCACGTGACAATGTGATCAAATTCTTTGACGCCAAATTGGATATTCAAAGCCAAGACTATGAATTGGCTGTGAAATTATTGTCTAAATTCCCAGGTAGAGAAGCGCAAACTGTGGGTTATTTAGAGCAAGCCATTGGTAACGATACTTCTAGGGTTAACAAAATGGGTTATATGAATCAGGCTGCTGATTTGTATGGTAAAGCTAAAATGTACAAAGAGCAATTGTTCTGGTTGAATAAGATAATGGTTGCAAAAGGAAGTATGGGAGAAAGTGATTTTTATAGAACCACACTTGCTGCTTTCAATGCAAAAGACTTTACCCAAACCATGGATTATGCCAAAAAATACATGGTAGCATTCCCTGATAAGCCGCAACCATATAGCTTTTATAAAAGAGCTGCCCTTGGTTCGGATCCTGATACTACTTCAGGTTCTGGTGTAGAAGCTTTGAAATATTTGGATTCTGTTTATGAAGTCGTAAACAAAGAAAAATTCAAAAAAGACATTTTCTTGAACAAGTATTATGCTATTTTATACTATATCAAGAAAACCAATACTTTAAAGAAGAGCCCTGACTTTAAGGTAAAAAGCGATGGAACCAAAACGCCAATTGTTGATGAATTCTTAGCAAACTGTCAAAGTGGAATTGCAATAGCAGAAAGTATGATGGTACTATATCCAGACGCCGCTGATGACAACAACAAATTTGCTGTGGGTGTAAAAGCTGAATTGCAAAAAAATATTGACTATTACTCTAAGCCGCAGGGTAAAAAGTAAATTTCAACCTCAAAGAGGTCAAATACTAACGAATCCTTAGAAATTACTCCCCATTTTGGGGAGTTTTTCTTTTTATATCCAGCCTAACAGGCTTATTTTTGCAGCACTTAAAATAAAACCATGAGCTGGCTCACCTTTTTATTAGATGTAAATGAATCAAATACCGCCGCCAATTACCTGCCTATTGGCATACAATTAATCTTTGCTGCGGGTTTTGTGGCTTTTATGATTGGTCTTTCCGCCTGGGTGGGGCCCAAGCGTAAAACCGCCGACAAGTTAGAGACCTTTGCCAGTGGTATTGAATCTCATGGCAATGCCCGCCAACCAATGGCTATCAAGTACTTTTTAGTAGCCATCCTATTTGTATTATTCGATGTGGAAGTGATATTTTTCTATCCCTATGCTGTGAATTTCCGTGAATTGGGTTGGGGCGGTTTTAGTGCCCTGCTGATGTTTGTGGGCTTTTTTGTAATAGGATTTATCTATATCATTAATAAAGGCGCATTGAAGTGGGAAGACTAAGATTGGTTAATAAGAACCAATGTTTTGTGAACATATAGGGTTTTAATTGGTTATTATCCTAGTTCATGAGGCTTTTTAATTTTGACAATTTAATTGAAAATTATGTCACGTCCGGTTAGATTCAATATCACACCCATTGAGGCCAAAATCTCTGATGCCGTTTCAGTTGCGGAAGCACCTGATGGTTATGCAGGAGAAGGATTTTTTACCACCAAATTGAGCGATGTGGTTGGTTTGGCCCGCAAAAACTCCCTTTGGCCCCTGCCTTTTGCCACTTCTTGCTGCGGCATTGAGTTCATGGCAACCATGGCGTCTCATTATGACTTAGCCCGTTTTGGAGCCGAAAGAGTTGGTTTTTCACCCCGCCAGTGCGATTTGCTGATGGTGATGGGTACCATTTCAAAGAAAATGGGTCCTGTTTTAAGACAAGTCTATTTACAGATGGCAGAACCCCGTTGGGTGATTTCTGTTGGTGCCTGCGCTTGTAGCGGGGGCATTTTTGATACTTATAGTGTTTTGCAAGGGATTGATCAGGTCATTCCCGTAGATGTATATGTTCCAGGATGTCCTCCACGCCCAGAAGCCATCTTGGATGGATTTATGAAAGTGCAGGAATTGGTTGGTCAAGAAAGTATTCGTAGAAGAAATAGTGACCAATACAAGGCCCTGATGAACAGTTATGGAATTGAATAATCCCTTTTAAGGTAATCAGATTGAAATGGCATTAACCAACGAACACGTACAACAAAGACTTTCAGAAAAATTTGGGACTATGGTCTCCAATTTTGAAGAACCCTATGGTATGCTCAGCTTTGAAGTTGAAAAAGACCAGAACCTGAAAGTGTTGCAATTTCTACACGACGAAGCCGATCTTGGCTTTCAGTTTTTGACCGATTTATGCGCTGTGAACTACCCTGATCAAATAGGTAGAGAATTGGCCGTGGTCTATCATTTACACAACCTAAAAGACAATCTCAGGATTCGTTTCAAAGTATTTGCACCCGTGGCGCAGCCCGATGTGTTTACTGCTACCAAACTCTATTCTGCAGCTAACTGGATGGAGCGTGAAACCTATGACTTTTTTGGAGTGAATTTTGTTGGTCACCCCAACCTGAAAAGGATTTTGAACGTAGACGAAATGGATTATTTCCCATTAAGAAAAGAGTTTCCTCTGGAAGACCAAACCCGTATTGACAAAGACGATCAAATGTTTGGCAGAGGATAAAATAGACTTATATGACAGAGCATCATCAACACCATATCAAACTTCCGGAAGGATCCATAGAAAAGCAGACTACTACGCTGAATATGGGACCTACACACCCTGCCACACACGGTGTATTCCAGAATATCATGGAATTGGATGGAGAGAGGATTGTATCGGCAGAACAAACCGTGGGATATATTCACCGCGCGTTTGAAAAATTGGCTGAACGCAGACCCTTGAACCAGGTTACCCCTATCACTGACAGGCTGAACTATTGTAGCAGTCCTATCAATAATATTGGTTGGCATTTGACCTGTGAGAAACTTTTGAGTGTACAAACTCCAAAGCGTGTAGATTATCTACGCATCATCATTATGGAATTGGCTCGTATTGCAGATCATTTGATTTGTAATTCTATCATGGGTGTGGATACTGGTGCTTATACTGGGTTCATGTACATTATGCAATACCGCGAATTAATTTATGAAATATATGAAGAAGTATGTGGGTCCCGCCTTACTACTAATATTGGGCGTATTGGCGGCTTTGAAAGGGATTTCTCAAATACAGCATTTACGAAACTCGAGAAATTCTTAAAAGAATATCCAGCAGCTTTGCGCGAACTGGAAAACTTATTTACGCGTAACCGCATTTTCATGGATCGTACTATTGGTGCGGGTCCTATTAGTGCAGAACGTGCTTTGAACTATGGCTTTACCGGACCAAACTTACGCGCGGCTGGTGTTGACTATGACGTTCGTGTTCACACACCTTATAGTAGCTATGAAGACTTTGATTTTAAAGTGCCTGTAGGAACTACCGGTGATAGCTATGATAGGTTCTTGGTGCGCAATGGAGAAATGTGGGAGAGCTTGAGCATCATTAACCAAGCCTACCAAAAAGTACAAGGATTCAAGGGCACGGATGCCGATGTTTATCACGCTGATGTTCCTGAATATTATTTGCCTAAAAAAGAAGACGTCTACACCAAGATGGAAGCTTTGATCTGGCATTTTAAAATTGTGATGGGTGAGGTTGAAATGCCTAAAGGCGAAGTTTATTCAGCAGTGGAAGGTGGTAATGGTGAACTTGGATTCTATCTAATCAGCGATGGTGGTAGAACCCCATTCCGTTTGCATTTCCGCAGACCTTCTTTTATCTATTACCAAGCATATTCTGAATTGGTAGTGGGTGGTATGTTGAGTGACGCCATTGTAGTCATGAGTAGCTTGAACCTGATTGCAGGTGAACTTGATGCTTAAGAGTAGGTAATAATTTGAATCATTGAAATTGAGATAACCGTATGGTACAATTTTCAGAAGCGCAGATGGCAAAAGTGAACGAGATCATTGCTCGCTATCCAGAAGGAAAGCAGAAGAGTGCACTCCTGCCTTTATTGCATTTGGCACAAGACAGTTTTGGCGGGTGGTTGAGCGCAGAGACCATGGATTATGTGGCTGAACTCTTGCAGATCACACCCATTGAAGTATATGAAGTAGCTACATTCTATAGCATGTACAATACCAAACCAGTTGGTAAATACCTGTTTGAAGTTTGTCAAACAGGTCCTTGTATGTTAAATGGCAGCGATAATATCATTGACTATATAGGAAAGACCTTGGGCATTAAACCAGGAGAAACTACTACTGACGGACTTTTCACTTTGAAAACAGTGGAATGTTTGGGCGCTTGTGGTTATGCTCCCATGATGCAATTGGGCAAACATTATAGAGAACACCTGACTAAAGAAAAAGTGGATGCAATCATTGCGGAATGCAGATCAGCTGCAGCCGCGAACAACTAATATATGGGAAGAAAACTATTACTAGAAAAAGCGCATGTAGAAGGGATTCGCAGTTTTGAAGTCTACCGCAGAGAAGGTGGTTACCGCAGCGTGGAAAAGGCTTTGAAAACCATGTCTCCTGAAGAGATTGTGGAAGAAGTAAAGAAGAGCGGTCTACGTGGCAGAGGTGGTGCGGGTTTCCCTGCAGGTATGAAATGGAGCTTTATTGCCAAACCTGAAGGCGTTCCTAGACACTTGGTATGTAATGCAGATGAAAGTGAGCCTGGTACTTTTAAAGACCGCTTTTTGATGGAATTTATTCCTCACTTATTGATTGAAGGTTTGATTGTTTCCAGTTTTGCACTGGGTAGCAATGCCACTTATATTTATATCCGTGGTGAATACGCTTGGATTCCAGATATTTTGGAACAAGCTATTGCAGAAGCAAAAGCAAACGGCTTCTTAGGCAAGAATATTTTGGGTACTGGTTTTGATTGTGAGATCTATGTTCAACGTGGTGCAGGTGCTTATATCTGTGGTGAAGAAACTGCCTTGATTGAATCATTAGAAGGTAAGCGTGGTAACCCCAGAATCAAACCTCCATTCCCTGCTATCAAGGGTGTTTGGGGTAGACCAACCGTGGTTAACAACGTAGAAACTTTGGCTTCTGTAGTTCCTATTATCAATGAAGGCGGTGAAGAATACGCTAAGATTGGTGTAGGCAAATCTACAGGTACCAAACTCATTTCTGCTTGTGGTAATATTAACAAGCCAGGTGTCTTTGAAATAGACATGACTATTTCAGTAGAAGAATTTATTTATAGTGATGAATATTGCGGAGGCATCGCCAACGGCAAAAGATTAAAAGCTTGTATTCCCGGTGGTTCTTCAGTTCCCATTTTGCCTGCTAACCTGTTGTTGAAAACAGCTAAAGGTGAAACGCGTTACATGAATTACGAGAGCTTGAGCGATGGTGGTTTTGCCACTGGCTCTATGATGGGTTCTGGCGGTTTTATTGTGTTGGATGAAGACCAGTGTGTGGTGAGAAATACTTATTCCTTGGCAAGATTCTATAGACACGAAAGTTGCGGTCAGTGTTCACCTTGCCGTGAAGGAACTGGTTGGATGGAAAAGCTGTTGTATCGTTTAGAAAAAGGCGAGGGCAAGAGCAGTGATATTGATTTGCTTTGGGATATTCAACGCAAGATTGAAGGAAATACCATTTGTCCTTTGGGTGACGCTGCAGCATGGCCAGTTGCCGCTGCCATCCGTCATTTTAGGGATGAATTTGAATGGCATGTAAGCCATGCAGCAGAAGCGCAGACAAGGAATTTTGGATTGGCTCATTATGCGGATCCTATTCATGTTCCTGCTTAAACA
The DNA here is from genome assembly GCA_943372255.1 of Chitinophaga pinensis. GTDB lineage: Bacteria > Bacteroidota > Bacteroidia > Chitinophagales > Chitinophagaceae > Sediminibacterium > Sediminibacterium pinensis_M. The sequence goes on along the minus strand of CALRXZ020000085.1, from coordinate 3,246 downwards.
TTGACCTTAGAAATTTGACTTATGTCCGATACAACATTATTCAAAGTAACCATTGACAACATCAGTATTGATGTGCCCGCTGGTACTACCATTTTAAACGCTGCGCGGATGATTGGTGGCGATGTGGCTCCTCCTGCCATGTGCTATTATAGCAAACTTGAAGGTAGCGGTGGTAAATGCCGTACCTGTTTGGTAGAAGTGAGCAAGGGTTCTGAAAAAGATCCTAGGCCCATGCCCAAGCTGGTTGCTTCTTGCCGTACTACGGTAATGGATGGCATGGAAGTAAAAAATATTACTAGTCCTAAAGTGGTTGATGCAAGAGCAGGTATTGTAGAATTCTTGTTGTTGAATCATCCTTTGGATTGCCCAATCTGTGACCAAGCTGGTGAGTGTCATTTACAAGACTTGAGCTATGAGCATGGTAAAGAAGGTACGCGTTATGAGTTCCAACGTAGAACCTTTAAAAAGCATGATTTGGGTAAATACATTCAGTTACACATGACGCGTTGCATTTTGTGCTATAGATGCGTATTTGCGGCTGATCAGTTGACTGGAAAAAGAGAACATGGCATTTTAGATAGGGGTGACCATTCTGAGATTGCTACTATGATTGAAAAGAATTTGCAAAACGATTTTATTGGTAACGTGATTGACGTTTGTCCAGTAGGCGCTTTAACCGATAAAACTTTCCGTTTTAAAAACCGTGTTTGGTTCCTCAAACCTATGAACGCTCACCGTGACTGCCCTACTTGTAGTGGTAAGGTTACTTTGTGGAATAGGGGAGAAGAAGTGTTCCGCGTTACAGCTAGAAAAGACCAGTGGGGTGAGGTAGAAGAATGGATTTGTAACGAATGCCGTTTTGAGAAAAAACAATCTAGTGATTGGACCATTGAAGGGCCAAGACTCATTGATAGACATTCTGTGATTTCACAAGGACATTATGCAGGTACAGTTGGTACCAATATGCCAACTGAAACCATTGAAGCCGTATTAAATGGCAGAAAACCAAAATTGTTGATGGATATACATGAGGTGAGTGAAGTAAACAGACCACATATTGAATTGAGCAAGATTAATGGTCCTGCCCATTCCAACAATTTTAATCCTGATAACGACTAATAGGAAATCATGACACTACTTGCTTTAGACTGGCTGTTGATCATAGAAAAATTGGTGTTGATCGCCATCATCGTTTTTGCTAGCTTGGGCATTGCCCTCTATACCACATTTGCAGAACGCAAAGTGGCGGCTGTGCTGCAAGACAGACCAGGTCCGGAAAGGGCTGGTCCTTTTGGATTGTTCCAACCATTTGCCGATGGTCTGAAACTAATTATGAAAGAAGAAATTATTCCCAACTCTTCAAACAAAGCATTATTTATTTTGGGTCCTGGTTTGGCAATGACTGCCGCACTGATGACCTGCGCGGTAATTCCTTGGGGATCTTCTGTTGAACTATTTGGCCGCACCATTGACCTGCAAATTGCTGATGTAAATATTGGGATCCTCTACATTTTTGGAGTTGTGAGTTTGGGTGTTTATGGAATCATGATTGGAGGTTGGGCTTCTAATAATAAATTCTCTTTGATGGCGGCACTGCGTGGTGCTTCTCAAGCCATCAGTTATGAATTGGCCATGGGTATTGCCTTGATTGCTTTGTTGATGACAACGGGTAGTTTGAGTTTGCGTACCATTGTGGAACAGCAAATGGCTCCTGGTCATTTGTGGAATATTGCTTATCAGCCAATTGGCTTTTTGTTGTTTTTTATCTGTGCTATGGCAGAGTGTAACAGAACACCTTTTGACCTTCCTGAAGCAGAGAACGAATTAAACTTTGGATACCACCAAGAGTATTCCTCTATGAAATTGGGTTTCTATTTGTTTAGCGAATACGTGAACATGATCATGAGTAGTGCAGTAATGGCTTCCTTGTATTTTGGTGGCTATGATATTCCTTTCTTTGATGAAAAGATCTTACCACAAAATATTGCGGCGTTAGTAGGTGTAGGGACTTTACTGCTTAAAATTGTTGTGTTTATTTTCATATTTATGTGGATTCGTTGGACCATTCCTCGTTTCCGTTATGACCAATTGATGAACCTGGGTTGGAAAAGTTTGATTCCAATAGCCTTAGTAAATATGTTGATCACAGGTGCTTGGATTTTAGCAAAATTGTAATGATTAGCATGCGTGTCATGCAATAAATAGTTTAAAAGAGATTAGAAACATGGAGGCATTAACCAGTAGATCCTTACAAGTGAGCCGCAAGCCAATGAGCTTAGCAGAGCGCTTGTTCCTTCCCGCTATTTTCAAGGGAATGAGCATCACGTTTAGCCATATTTTCAAAAAGCAACCCACTATCCGTTATCCGGAACAGCGTAGGGAATTTAGCCCTGTATTTCGTGGATTACACGTACTCAACCGTGACGAAGAAGGAAGAGAGCGTTGCACCGCCTGTGGTTTATGCGCTGTTGCTTGTCCTGCAGAAGCCATTACAATGGAAGCTGCTGAAAGACTACCTGGAGAAGAACATTTGTACAGAGAAGAGAAATATGCAGCCAAATATGAAATCAATATGCTGCGTTGCATTTTCTGTGGTTTGTGTGAAGAAGCCTGTCCAAAAGATGCTATTTACTTAAGTGAAACTTTTGCACCGGCCAATTACACCCGCAAAGGATTTATTTATGGAAAAGATGAAATGGTCATCCCTAATGTGAAAACAGATCCAGAAGGATATGCCAAAGCAAAGGGTAGCCCTAGAAATAACTGATCAACGAATGAAATGAGACTGGTGGCGGATAACCGCTGTTAATGACTAATTCACAAGCAATGAATACAACCGAAATATTATTCTTTTTTCTTAGCGCTCTGGCCCTCTTTAGCGCCATCATGGTATTGATTAGCAAGAACCCGATACATTCCGTATTGTGGTTGGTAGCAGTATTCTTTGCCATTTCTGGACACTATATCTTATTGAACGCACAGTTCTTAGCCATTGTAAACATGATTGTTTATGCAGGTGCCATTATGGTATTATTCCTATTTGTGGTGATGTTGATGAACTTAAATACAGAAACCGAACCACAGAAAAATTTGTGGATGAAGCTGGCAGGTGTAATTTCCGGCGGATGCTTATTAATGGTTTTTGTTTCATTAGTTAGACAGTCTACAGATTTAAACGCTAAAAAAGCTATGACCAGTACTGGAGATATTGGACTAATCAAAAATTTGGGTAAACTCTTATTTAGT
>CALRXZ020000084.1:0-17332 GCA_943372255.1 Chitinophaga pinensis | reverse complement strand
ATTCGAGAAGTTTTGCAATCAATAGATTCCATGTTTGCACACCGCTTAAAAAAGAAGCATTTGGAATTATTGTTTCAAATAGATCCTAGTGTTCCTGATTTTCTATCTGGTGACCCATATAGATTGAACCAAATTTTAGTTAATCTAGTAGGGAATGCTATTAAATTTACTGAAACTGGTAGGGTTACAATTGGAGTGCAGGTAGTGGAGCAACAGGGGCAAGCAAAACTGATGCGGTTCTCTATTAAAGACACTGGAATTGGTATTCCTGATGATAAAATTGGATCTGTTTTTGAAAGTTTTGCCCAAGCTGGATCTGACGTTTCTAGAAAATATGGCGGCACGGGATTAGGATTGTCTATCAGCAAACAATTGATTGAATTGCAAAATGGAAAGATTTGGGTTGAAAGTAAACTTGGAGAAGGTTCAGAGTTCTTTTTTGAAATCCCTTATCAGGAAGCTGCTGCAGAAACGGTTACTGGATTAATGCGTATTCAGGATATGGATTTTTCCAAATTGTTACAAGGAAAAAAAGTTTTAATAGCAGAAGATAATTATGTAAATCAAGTGCTGATTGAGCACGTGCTTCAAAATGTTGGTGTCATTACAACTATTGTAAGCAATGGAAAAGAAGCCATTGCTCAATTAAAAGTAAAAAATGATTTTGACCTTATTCTAATGGACTTACAAATGCCCATTATGGATGGGTACAAGACTACTAATTTTATTAGAAAACAACTTGAGATTGAAATCCCCATTATTGCTATGACAGCCACAGCCATGAAGGGTGAATTAGAGAAGTGCTTAGAAGTAGGTATGACGGATTATATGTCAAAGCCTTTTGAATTTGTTGATCTCTATAAAAAACTTTGTCAAGTATTACAGATTCGTGTTGTATCTGATGATACTAAAGATGCTATTCTTGTTGATGGAGACAAGAAGGTTGAGAAAAAAATGTATGATTTAAGTTTTCTTTCTAGAATCACTAAGAAAAATGAACTTTTAGCTATTTTAAAACCTTTGATTAAAAATCTTAATACAGAAACTGCTTTAATGGAAATTGCCATGGAAAATGGAGCTTGGGTTGAGTTAAAAGCCTTGGCACATAAAATTAAAGGTAGTGTTGGGTTTTTAAAAGCCGATGAATTGTATCAGACTTTGGAGCGTATAGAAAATGCATCCAAGGATTTAGATAAGAAAAGTATTGCTTCTGATATGAATAAAGTGAAAACGCTCTCTGAAGAAATTGTTAGGCATTTGAAATTGGAGTTTTCAGAATTAAACAATGAATTGGCTGTAGCCTGTTAGGTAGAAAGAATAGATCTCCCCCATTGAGAAGGCCGTGCCAATTTGTTGGTACGGCTTTTTGATTTGGACAGCTAATAATATCTGCTCATATTTTTCGTTTTAGCATAACCTAGCAAGCCCACAATCTTGCTACATAGCTAATGAAACCCCTAGTATTATCCTTCATATTATTTTTAATTGCTGTAGGTGATTCTAGCTTATTTGCCCAGGGCGATACTGCTTATTTTGCCATTAAAGTATGTGGACCTGAGTTTGGAGAAAAGAAAATGCCCGGTGAATATGGGGTAGATTTTATCTATCCAAATAAAGCGGAGTTAGCTTATTTTCAAAAAAAGGGATTCAAATTAATGGACCTTCCCTTTAAGTGGGAACGAATTCAACCATTGTTGGGTGGTCCTTTAGACAGTCTTGAAATGGGAAGAATCAATAGCTTTTTAGACCTCTGTGATAGCTTGGGATTAAAAGCAAAATTGAGTATGCAAAACTTTGGTAGGTACCTGCTAAATGGTAAGGAAGTTGTTATAGGGTCTCCTGAATTGCCAGTTACACATTTTGAAGATGTTTGGAGAAAATTGGCCTCTTCTTGGAATGGAAAACATAATTTGATTGGTTTTCAAATTATGAATGAGCCACATGATATGAATGAAATGCCATGGGTAAACATTGCTCAAAAAGCCATTGATGCCATTAGATCTGTGAATAGTTCTCAAACCATTTTTGTTTGTGGAGATAGTTATGCGGCTACCATTGATTGGAAACTCAGTAATCCTACAATACATGAATTGGTAGATATTTCAGATAATTTGGTTTATGAGGCACATTGTTATTTTGACAAAAATCTTTCAGGTCAATACCTCAATCCCTCTGGTACAACAGTCAATGCTTATGGACACAACGCTTATGGAAGAAAAACAGGAGTTGAGGCCGTGAAGCCATTTGTCAAATGGTTGAAGAAATACAAGAAAAAGGGATTTATTGGAGAATATGGGGTACCCGATGATGATCCTAGATGGTTAGTGATCTTAGATAAATTTTTAGCCTATATCAGTAATAATGCTGTGAATGGCGCGTATTGGGCAGCTGGCCCTTGGTGGGGAGAATACCGTCTTTCTGTGGAACCCAGAAATGGTCAAGATAGACCACAAATGAAAATATTAGAACGTTATTTGTATGTGGTAAAATAGTCTAGCACTATCAACTCTGGACTTGTTCTTTGTGGGAAATCCTATTTTTAGTTATCTTACCTAAAATGCCATCATGATTAAGCAAACTAATTACAAATTAGTACTCCTGTTATTGTCTTTACTGTTAATCATGACTTCAACCATCGCGCAGCAAACTATTCCCTTATACAAAGGCAAAGCTCCTGGTTCTGAATCTTGGAACTGGTCAGAGAAGGAAAATTTCTCTAAGCTATTTAATACCCAAGTGGTTTTTAATGTGGTGGCACCTAGTCTCATAGTGTATCAAGCTCCAGCAGCTATTGCAAATGGTACGGCTATTATTATTGCTCCGGGTGGCGGGTTTCAAGCACTTTCTATTAACAGTGAAGGTGTTGATGTGGCTAAATGGCTCAATGCTAGAGGCGTTACTGCCTTTGTTTTAAAGTATAGGTTGGCAAAATCAAATACGGATGACCCTGCAAAAGAGATGATGGAAAAAGTAGGTAACCCCTCTAGAATGGAAACTGAAAATGCTGTTGTGATGAAGTTAGCCATGATGGACGGTCAAACGGCTGTTCAATATGTGAGAACTCATGCAAAGGATTATGGGATTGATCCCAAAAAAATTGGAATGATGGGTTTTTCTGCTGGCGGAACAGTTGCCATGTCTGTTGTATATAATTCAGATGAAAACCATTTACCTGATTTTGTAGCGCCTATCTATGCCTATGCTCCAATGTCTATAGGTACGGCAGTTCCTACAAAAAATTTACCAGCATTCATTGCTGTTGCCAGTGATGACCAAATGCAACTAGTGCCTCATAGTTTGGATATTTACAGTAGATGGCTGGCTTTGAAACAACCAGCTGAGCTTCATGTATATGAAAAAGGTGGCCATGGATTTGGTATGAAAAAACTTCAAATGCCCACTGATAAATGGATTGATGATTTTGGTGACTGGCTAAAGCAAAGAGGATTAATTAAAAACGATGCTTTAGGAAAATCCACAATCCCAGCTACTCAAACTACCAAGGAACAAGAAGAACAGCAAAAATGGGAATTTGCTTTTCACAATGACTGGGCCAATTTTAACAGATTTGCTGCAGAGAATAAAAAAATAGGATTACCGGCACCAAATGAAAAGCGTGTGGTATTCATGGGAAATTCAATAACAGAAGGATGGATCAATATGCTTCCCCAGTTTTTTTCTGGAAGACATTATATTAATAGAGGTATTGGTGGGCAAACAACTCCTCAAATGTTGGTTAGGTTTAAACAAGACGTTGTTGACTTAAAACCAGCTGTGGTAGTAATACTAGCGGGCACTAATGATATAGCGGGCAATACTGGGCCCACAACCATTGACATTATTTTTGAGCACTTGGTTTCCATGGCAGAGATTGCAAAAGCTAACAATATTCAAGTTGTTCTTTCTTCAATATTGCCTGTTTATGATTATCCTTGGAAACCAGGTTTAAATCCGGCAGAAAAAATCATGGCATTAAATGAAAAGCTGAGAATTTGGTGTTCACAAAACAATGCCATTTATTTAGATTATTTCAGTTCTATGGCAGATGAAAGAAATGGGTTAAAGTCAAGCTTGACCAATGATGGCGTTCACCCAACAGTAGCTGGTTATAAAGTAATGGAACCTTTACTTGAAAAAGCAGTTGCTGAAGCGTTGAGAAAAGCTAAGTAGTAAAAACAATGTTTAAACAAATAAAAGAAAGCTTTTAAAAAAAAGCAGCGATACTTTCGTGCTTCTTCAAATTTTCTAATTCTGTTTCACCAATGGGCTTTGGAATAAAATTAATCACCAAAGGGTGATTCTTTGCTAATTCTAAATCTGCAGGATTTACACTAGAAGATAGAATAACCACTTTTACCTTTTCATGGAACTGAGGAAACTCGTTGGTGAAAATTTCCAAAAATTCCCATCCGTCCATTACAGGCATATTAATGTCAAGAAAAATTATATTAGGTAATTCCCATTTTGATTCGGGTAAAACAGCCTGTTGTCTAAAATAATCTAAAGCCAATTCTGCTTTGTCTAACTTGATTAATTGATCACAGAAAAACTGTTCTTTCAAAATCAAGTCATTCAGCATCAAAACTATGGGGTCATCATCTATACACATCGTGATGGGAATCATAAGCTTTGATTACTTGAATTAGGTAAAATTGAAAAGACAAAGAACGGTTAGAAATCTCATTCATCCAATTATGTTTCAAGAGCTGATTTATATTTTTTATTCTAATTTTTAGCTATTTATTCTCAAAATGGGAATTGTTTATACTTCTTTTTTTATTTATCTAATTGATAATCAATAAGATAGTTGTTTGGCATCTTTTTTACATACTAGAATTATCAAAAAAAGATAAATGAAGGCAGTTGTTAGTTCCAGAATCCGCTTTATATATCTATTTAGCATGATTTCACTGGTATATGTTCATGGATATACTTTAGAAACTCAATTGCAATCGGCATCGGATCTAATTGGTGAGCAAATGGACTTTATTAGCTTTTTTGAGATGTTAACGGTTAATAGTCTATTGCGTTTTAGAATTCCTTTATTAATGTTGTTTTCTGGCTACTTAATGGCAAGGTCAAACTATGATTCACATGTTTATCTAATTAAATCTAGGATCAAATCTTTGTTGATTCCTTTTTTCTTAATCTCAGTTGTATCTATTTTATTAATCTTTGTTATAGAAGAAATTTTTTATCCTAATAGCTCAACTGCAATATGGGTAACAAGGGTAGATCAATTAGGTTTTAAAGGATTGTTATATAGAATTTTTATTAATCCCTTTGCTTATCAATTATGGTATATCAAATTCCTTTTTCTACTAGCTGTTCTATTTCCTGTTTTTAAATTCTTGAACAATAGAATCCCAGTGACTTTTTTAGTTTCATTATTTATTTTATGGATTTGGGGAGATAATATTCATTTGCTAAAACATGCAAGATTTACATTCTTTTTTGTATTAGGTATGTGGATTTTTGAAAAGCAAATTAATATTGTAAAGCAGCCAAAATGGTTTTCTACTTCAAAGTTTCTAGTGATTTACATCTTTTTGGGAATTGTAAAAACCTATCTCAGTTTCAAGGGTATTGAACTAATGGGAGGGCAAGTAGTGCTTATAACAAGATTGCTACTTGATGCAAATATTTTGGTTGGCATTTTGCTTTTCTGGTTTGGAATTGATCCTTTAGTTTTAAAGTTTGAAAATTTGAAAATCTATGAAAGGGCCACTAAATATGGCTTTTTCATCTATGCTTTTCATGCTCCTATTATCAATTTGTTGAATAGTCCTGCTTTGACAATTACAAAATCATTAATTGGGAATAGATTAATTTTTTTCTTGTTATTGCCAATTTTGGTGATTGTTTTATGTGCTATTTTACATGAATTGGTCAAGAAATTTAATCCTAGTTTTTTCCAATTACTTACTGGGGCAAGAACAAAAGGCTCGGAAGCACCAGCATTGCTTGTACAGGAACCTGATTTTACAAATACCTATTTTAGAATCAACAAAGATTTGGCAAGTAGGTATGCACTATTTTCTCAACCACTATCATATAAACCTAAATCTTATGGAAAATTTCATTCTTTTATTGCCATTAGACAATTTGAGTAATATCAATAATTTAATTGAAGATGCCATCAAAAAAGGTGACAAAGTAAGTATCAATCAAGTTGGTCAAGCAGTAAGGATCCATTTTCAGTTTCAATCAATGCAAGAAAATTTGCAGCAAGCAATTGGATAAATTTTAAGCCAACAAATAATGAAAGATATTTATCTAATTGATGATGATAGATTGGTGAATTTCTTGAATAAAGAAATGATTCAAGAAATGGCACCCAAATGTAATATTGAAACTTTTGAGTTAGCTGCAAAGGCAATTGCAACTTTAAGCAACAAGTTACAGTTAAATGAAATGTCTTTTCCTAAATGGATTTTCCTAGATATCAATATGCCTTTTATGGATGGGTGGGAGTTTTTGGAACAATATGCCCAATTTCCTGAAAAATATAGACAACATACTAAAATTTGCCTACTTTCCTCATCAATAGACTATAATGACCTTGATAGGTGTGCTGCCAATCCAAATGTTTTCAATTACCTAACAAAGCCTTTAAGCGATGAACAATTAGATGGGATTGGGCTTTCTAAGTGAATTTAAGGATCAGTTTAGAAATCTTGAGACCCATTCAAACAAATGGTTCTTTATCTTTGCATGGTTAATTAGGTAGTTTCCATGCAAAAATCATTAATGGTGAATAAATTTCTGGCTCTTTTTACCCTGCTCCTGGTTATCAGTATTTCCCCAATTCAAGCCCAGGATACGGAGGATTTTTTTACAACCGGGAATTTAAAATTGGACCAAAAAGACTATAAAGCTGCCATTAGAGATTATACAAAAGCAGCATTGTCAGAGCCCAATAATCCAGATATCTATTTTAATAGGGCCTATGCCAAAAGCATGTTGGCAGATTATGTAGGTGCTGTTCAAGACTACAGTAAGGCAATTGCCATTTTCCCAACAATGCCCAATGCCTACTACAATAGGGGTATTGAGAAAGCGCATATGAAAGACTTTAGAGGAGCCGTTCAAGATCATACAATAGCCCTTCAACAAGATCCCGATAATCCCGATATCTATTTTAGCCGTGGCATTGCCAAAAGCGCCATGAATGACCATTCTGGCGCTTTGCAAGATTTTAATAAAACTATCTCTATCAATCCTCTAACGGAGAATATTTATTTTAATCGTGGTATCGAAAAAGCCTATTTAAAAGATTATCAAGGTGCCATATTGGATTTTGATAAAGCAATCAATGATGACAATTCCAATGCTGATATTTACTTTAATAGGGCTATTGCTAAAAATGATTTAAAGGATTATAATGCAGCAATTGTTGATTTTAACAAGGCCCTTTCTCTTCAGCCCAATAATGCAGATTTGTATTTTAATAGAGGTGTTACAAAAGGTTATTTAAATGATCCTACTGCTGCTATTAAAGATTATAGTAAGGCAATTGAACTTAATCCGAATACCCAGAATGCCTATTTTAATAGGGGAATTGAAAATGGTAGACTCAAAGACTATCGCGGAGCTTTATTGGATTACAATAGAGCCATTGAAAGGGATCCATCAAATGCTGATATTTTTTTTAATAGGGGTATTGTTAAAAACAATCTTTCAGATAAGCAAGGTGCTTTGCAAGATTTTAATAAGGCCATAGCACTCAATCCCAATACCCAAAATGCTTATTTTAACCGAGGTATTCTTAAGCGCGAATTGAGTGATTACCAAGGAGCTATTCAGGACTATACCAAGGCCATTGAACAAGATGGTAATAATTCAGATATCTATTTCAACAGAGGTCTTGCAAAGTCATATAGTCAGAATCATACAGCAGCTGTTCTGGATTTCAATAAAGCCATTGAAATGAGTCCCTCCAATGCAGACCTATATTTGAATAGGGGTGTTTCTAAATCTGCTTTTAAGGATTATGCTGGTGCTATTAAGGATTTCACTAAATCTATAGAGCTAAATCCTAGTACCCAGAATGCTTATTTTAACCGTGGGGTTGCTAAATCATTTTTGAATGAACATGCTTCAGCCATTAAAGATTTTGATCAAGCCATTTTGCAGTCACCCAGTTATGCCGATATCTATGTTTCTAGAGCAGTTTCTAAAACGGCTATTCATGATACCACCGGTGCTATTCAGGATTATAGCAAAAGCCTAGAATTGAATCCTCAAAATGCAGATGCTTTTTTTAATAGGGGCTTGGGTAAGGCAAATATGAAAGATTATTCAGGAGCTTTACAGGATTTTAATAAAGGAATAGCCCTAAATCCCAGTAATGCAGACCTATATTTTAACAGAGGGATTATTAAAAATCAACAAAAAGACCTTTCTGGTGCTTTAGCGGATTTTAATAAGGCAGTAGCATTTAATCCCAATCTTCCAAACCTGTTGTTTAATAGAGGGTTATTAAAAGCAACATTAAGGGATTATTCTGCTGCAATGAATGACTTTGACAGGGCTATTCAACAAAATCCTAATAATGCAGATATTTATTACAATAGGGCCTTGCTCAAATCTCGGTTAAAGCAGAACAGTTTGGCAATAATAGATTATAATAAGTCTATTGAATTAAATGGATCAAATGCCAGTGTTTTTGTAAGTAGAGGTATTCTTAAAGCTCAAATTAGAGACTTTCAAAGTGCCATTAAGGACTATAATAAAGCCATTGAAATTGATAAATCTAATGCAGAAGCATATTATCAACGCGGAATTGCCAAATTCAATCTGTTGGACAAAACTGGAGCCTGCGGTGACCTTACTTTGGCTAGAGATTTGGGACATCCAGATGCAGTTGCTCAAATGGAAAAAAGGTGTAAGCCATAGTAGTTAGTTTTTCGTACATTTAAGTGTATATATGCGGTTCCCCCTTCCGCTACTTTTTGGCCATCAATCTCTGGATTCCATTGAAGAAAGACACTATAACTAACGGTACAGGAATGGAAAGTGGGTTTTCCCATGCAAATCAGGTTTTGCATAGTCATGTATTCCACCTATTGGAAGATATGCAAGATGTAATTTACACAGTGGATCTAGACTTGAACTTAACTTATTTTAATAAGGCATGTCAGCAGATTTGTTCTGACTTTTTTGATCATAGTTTGAAAATAGGTGATAACCTAAAAAAATTTTTCAAAAAGGAAGATTCTCAAAAGTTGGTAAGGATATTAGAATTGATTAATTCTTTTTCATCTGTCAAATTTGAAGATAAGGTTACTAAATCTGGATTGGATACTTTTTTTGAAGTACAATTTAGTCCCATATTCAATGAAACAAATGTTCGTGTAGGAGTTTCAGTTATTGCAAAAAATATTACTGTTGCAAAGAATGCAATGAAAGCAATGCAACATTCGGAAGAGAAATACCGGATGTTGTTTTTTGCTAGTCCTTCTCCTATGTGGATCTTTGATTTGGAAAGCTATCAAATAATGGATGTTAATGATACGGTCTTATCTGATTATGGGTATAGCCGGGAAGAACTACTTGGTATGAGCATTCTGGATATTAGACCAGTGGAAGACAGGCCGGCATTGGTTGAAATTTTAAAGAAAATTAAGCTAGGTAAAGGTCCTGTACATTTTGGTATTTGGAGACACTTTAAAAAGGATGGCACTATAATATTTGTTGAAAAAATTGGACATAGCATTCTTTTTAATGGAAGACCCTGCATGATTCAAATTTGTAATAATGTCTCAGAAAAATTACATATTGAACGCAAGCTGCAATTAAGTAATGAACGCTATAGTTTTGTAACTAAAGCAACATTTGATGCTATCTGGGATTTGAATTTAGTGGATGATGATCTCTATTGGGGAGAGGGGTTTGAAAGTCTTTTTGGATATAAGACCGAAAATAACAAAGGTGATATTGTAGGTTGGTATGAACATATACACTTAGACGATAGGCAAAGAGTCCTGCAGAGTATTAACAAACTGATTAAAGGTAATAATAGCAATTGGGTAGAAGAATACCGTTTCAAAAAGTTTGATGGGGAAATGGCATATGTGAGAAATAAAGGAATTGTTATTCGTGATAAGAAAGGAAAGGCCATTAGGATGATTGGTGCCATGCAAGATATTACTGAACAGAAAAGAGAAGAACAGCAATTAAAACTTTTCAAATCTGTGATTACCAATTCTTCAGATGCAGTTTTAATTACAGAAGCGGAACCTATTAATGTACCTGGTCCTAGAATCATTTATGTAAATGACGCTTTTACAAAAATGACTGGTTATGATCGGGATGAGGTTTTAGGTATAACGCCCAGACTTTTGCAAGGGCCTGAAAGCGATAGAGCTGAATTAAATAAACTTAGGAAAGCCTTAGAAGCTTGGCAACCCTGTGAGGTGGAACTGATTAATTATAAAAAGAACGGAGAAAAATTTTGGTCGAATATTTCAATCGTTCCTGTTGCAGATTCAAAAGGGTTTTTTACCCATTGGATTTCTATTCAAAAAAATGTTACAGAAAGGAAAAAAGCAGAGAAAGAAAAAGAATTGTTTTATGAACTATTGCAAGTCATTAATGGCAATAAACATTTAGAAGTAGCCATGAGCATAGTCATCCAGAAGATTAGTGAATATCTGGGATTTTCTTATGCTGAAGCTTGGATAATTAATATTGACGAATCTAAAATGATGTACAAGGCCAATTGGGCCAAGGACGATACTGCTGCTTTATTTAGGAAAAACAAACCGCTAGAAGTTGTTCAAAAGGGGATAGGTATGATGGGGGCTGCCTGGAAGCAGAAAGCGCCAATTTATTATGCCAATATTCAAGAGAGTAATTTTTTGGCTAAAGAAAACGCTTTGTTGGCTGGGTTAGAAAGTGTCTTGGTATTACCCATTTTATTGAATGATAAAGTAATAGGATTCTTTAATTTTTTCCTTGACAAACCTTTTCATCAGGAACAGATGCAGTCTGATTTGATGGATAAGATTAGTAAGCAAATTGGTTCTGATATTCAAAAGTCTAGGGCAGAGGATGAATTAAATCGCTTTTTCCAACTTTCACCTGATCTACTTTGTATTGCCGGTTTTGATGGTTATTTCAAGAAAGTCAACTTGGCAGTTTGTAACCTATTAGGATATACAGAGGCAGAGATAATGGAAAGGAAAATTGAAGAATTTGTCTATCATCCTGATAAGGAACTGGTATTGCAAAAAAGGGAAGAAATTATTTTAGGAGAAAGCCTTTACGGATTTGAAAATAGATATATTACCAAAAAGGGTGAGATTAAATGGTTGTCATGGACTTCTGTTCCTATTCAGGAAGAAGGAGTCATTTTTGCAGTAGCAAAAGACATTACAGAAAAGAAAAAGATGGATTTGGAGAGGGAAAACATTCTGGAAAGTATTTCAGATTGTTTCTATGCCTTAGATAATGAGTTGAATTTTACCTATGTTAATAGCCCTGCACAAAAACTGTTAAGAAGAAGTTCTGAAGAACTAATTGGAAAAAATATTTTTGAAATTTATGGTTTCTTAAAAGAAGGCCTGTTTTATGAAAATTTCCAAAAGTCTTTGGAGTTCAAACAGCCAGTTCATTTTGAAATTTATTTTGATCAGTTTTCTAGTTGGTATGAAGAGAGTTTTTATCCAACAGAAGATGGGCTATCTATCTTTTTTAGGTCTATCAATGACAGGAAGCAGGTAGAGCAAGAAATACAAGCAGCTTTTGAAGAAAAGAATTCTATTCTGGAAAGTATTACAGACGGATTTTTAACTTTAGATAGAGACTGGGTGGTAACATACTGGAATAAAGAATCCGAAAGAATGTTACATGTAAAGCGGGAAGATATTTTAGGTAAGCATTTATACGATGTATTTCCTGAATCAAAAACTACAAATTTTTACAAGATTTACAGCAATGCCATGATAGAAGGCATTGCCCTTCATGAGGAAGAATTCTATTCACCTCTTAATCTTTATTTAGATGTGAATGCCTATCCATCTGAAAGAGGACTTTCAGTATATTTTAAGAATATAACAGAAGCAAAAAGATTAATGACTTTAGAACAGCTAGAAAAAGATGTTTTAGAGAAGAACGCTTTGCCCGATAATACTTTAGAAAAAACTATCACATTCTATTTAACCGAGATTGAGCAATTGCATCCAACCATGACTTGCTCAGTTTTGCGATTGGAGGATGGGAAACTATATAACTGGTCCGCGCCAAATTTGCCCAAAGCGTATATCGCAAAAATTGAAGGTGGAGAGATTGGTCCAGATAGGGGCTCTTGTGGTACCGCTGCATTTTTAAAACAAAAAGTGGTAGTAAGTGATATTGCCAATGACCAACGTTGGAAACTATATTGGGATGTGGCAAAAGAGTTTGGATTTAAAGCTTGCTGGTCTTACCCCATTTTGAATAATCAAGGTCAGGTTCTGGGTACATTTGCCATTTATTACAATAGCATAAAAGAACCTACTGTTGAAGAGGAGAAAACAATATTAAGAGCTGTAAATATTCTTAAAGTGATTATTGAGAATAAACAGTTTGAAAAGGAGATTCTTGAAATTAATGAACGTTATAACCTAGTTTCCAAAGCTACCAATGATATTATTTGGGATTGGAATATTAGAAATAGTGAGGTGTTTAGAACAGGTGATGGATTGAAAACTTTAATTGATGAAGCCAAATCTACTTTGAGCTCTACTCATGGATCTTGGATAGATAAAATTCATCCGGAAGACGTAGGGGCGGTAATTCAAAAAATTAATAGTTTCTTATATGAAACTGAAGAATTGTATTGGTCTGATTCTTATCGGTTTCTAAAATCAGATGGTAGTTATTCTTACCTTTTTGATAAAGGCTATTTGACAAGGAACGAAAAAATGGAGCCAATTAGAATGATAGGGGCTTCTCGTGATATTACTATTCAGAAAGAAACAGAACTAATTCTTAAAAATTTAAACGAGAAACTAGAAAAAAGGGCTGAACAACTGGTTAATTCTAATTTGGAGTTAGAAAGATTTGCTTATGTGGCATCTCACGATTTACAAGAACCCCTAAGAATGGTTAGTAGTTTTCTTCAACTGTTGCAAAAAAAATATGAATCCCAATTAGATGAAACTGCTAATAAATACATACATCTTGCAGTAGACGGAGCTGATAGAATGAAAAGATTAATCAGTGATTTATTACAGTTTTCAAGAGTTAGTAGCACTGCAATAGCATTACAGCCAGTAGATACAAATGAAATTGTACATGAATTAAAAAATCTTTTTAAGAATAAATTAGTTGAGTCAGGAGGCGTAATACATTCGTCTCATCTGCCTATTATCATGGCTGATAAAACACCCATTACACAGTTATTTCAAAACTTAATTGGTAATGCCCTAAAGTATAGAGGTGAAGCAGCACCTGAAATATGGGTTGACTATGAAGAAAATGAAAATGAATTTATTTTTAATATTAAGGATAATGGATTAGGAATTGATCCCAAATTTTTTGAAAAAATATTCGTAATATTTCAGCGGTTGCATAATAAGAATGAATACAGTGGGACTGGTATTGGGCTTGCTATCTGTAAAAAGATAGTAGAGAGATTTAATGGAAGAATATGGGTTGTATCCGAACCAGGAAAAGGTAGCACTTTTAGTTTCAGTTTTCCAAAATGAGCAAATGACAGAATCATACCATATTTTATTGGTGGAGGATAATGAGGGTGATATGATCCTAACTATGGAAGCATTGGAGGTGTTAAGCCATCAACATGTTATTTCTAGGGTTAAAGATGGTGAACAGGCTATTAATTATTTAAAAAAAGATGGATTGTTTAAACAGGCAGTCATACCAGATTTGATTTTGTTAGACATTAATCTTCCAAGATTGGATGGTAAAGAAGTATTAGCATTTATTAAAACATCAAGCATTTTTAAGAAAATTCCTGTGATAATTTTGAGTACATCAAATAGTAGGAGAGATATTGAGGATTGCTATGAAAACGGAGCTAATTGTTATATAGTTAAACCTTCGGATTTAGAAGGATATGTACGTGTAATTCATGCCATAGAATCCTTTTGGTTAAATATTGTCAATCTTACAGAAAATCCTAATCAATGAAAGTGGAAGAGGAATTGGATATATTAATTGTGGAGGATAATGAAGGAGATGCCTTGTTGATTCAAGAGTATATTAAAGATGAGTTTCCTATTAGTAAATTAAGTCATGCATGGAATCTGAAAGAAGCAGAACGTATGCTCAATGAACATGTTTATGACTTAATATTTTTAGATGTTTCCTTACCTGATAGTTCTGGAAAGGATTCAATTGTTCGCGTTGTTGAGTTAGCTAATACTACACCTGTAATTGTGTTAACTGGTTATAGTGACCTTTCTTTTGCAGTAGAAAGCATGCAATTAGGGGTACTGGATTATTTGAATAAAGAGAATATTACTGCAACATCTCTTCAAAAAAGCATTACTTATAGCATTGAAAGGAACCGCATTCGATTACAATTAATAGATTCGAATAAAAGGTTTAGATGTATCATTGAAAATAGTATTGATGGCTTTGCACTTATTAGTGCAGAGGGAAAGATTCAAGAATTGAGTCCTTATGGAAACTCTATTATTGGTTATGATCCATTGGAAAATGCAGGTTTGTTTCAAATGAATTTTCTGCATCCTGAAGATAGAAAGATGGTATTATCCATTTTTTTTGAAGTGCTTTCCAAACCTGGCTCAATAAAATTGCTTGAGTTTAGATATAAAAGACCCGACGGAGGATACCGATGGATGGAATCAACTTTTTACAATCTTTTAGAAAATTCAGCAGTAAAAGCTATAGTTCTTAATTATAGAGACGTCACGTTGAGAAAGAAAGAAGAAGAAGAACGTCAAATGTTGATTGAGCAATTAACACAAACCAATCATTATTTAAAACAGTTTGGATTTATCATTTCTCACAATCTTAGGGCACCCTTAACCAATCTATTGGCCATATCAGATTTGATTAATCCCAATCAAATACAAGATGAGCAAACAAATACCCTTTTTAAAGCAGTTAAAATTTCTACACACCAATTGAATGATACGCTAAATGATATTATTAAAGTGCTAATTGTGAGAGAACAAAAACAAAGAAATCTAGAAGATATTTCACTCTCTCAAGCATGGTCTAGTTTTTTACATTTGCAAAAATCCCAAATTACCTTACCTGAATTAGAGATTATTACTGATTTACAGAATCCCTCTCAGATATACTATGATAGGGAGTACTTAGAAAGCATCTTTAGTAATTTATTTTCTAATGCCATTAAGTTTGCTTCTAAAGAAAGACCATTAGTAATCAAAATTCGTTCTTTTGTATCAGGGCCTGATACGGTAATAGAATTTTCGGATAATGGAATTGGGTTTAATTACCATATGGTCAAAGAGCGCATTTTTGGTTTACATCAACGTTTTCATGATACAATTGGAGGGAAAGGTTTTGGTCTTTATTTAATTTATTCATTGGTTACATCTTTGGGTGGGAGTATTAGGTGTGAAAGTGAAGTAGGGAAAGGCACCCAATTTTTTATACATTTTAAAAATTCAAAGCATGATAAAGAAACTGCTTTTGGTAGAGGATGACCCAATTACACAAATGCTTGAAAGAATCATCCTATCTAATGCTAGTTTTTGCAAAGAGACTGTAAGCTTAGATAATGGGGTAGCAGCATTAGACTGGTTAAATCAAACAATGAATCAAGGAGTTGATCAAAGAAATTTACCGGAATTAATATTTCTTGATTTAAATATGCCTATGATGGATGGATGGGAATTTTTAAAATTGTTTGAAGAAAAATACACACAGGATTTTCCCATTACAAAAGTCATAATTCTTTCTTCAACAGTTAATCCGTTGGATTGGGAAAAATCAAAACAACATAGTTTGGTTATTGGTTTTGAAAAAAAGCCATTGTCTATTGAAGCTTTAGATAGACTAAAACAAATAGATTTATTAAAGCAATATTTTTTAGAGAGCAATTAAAAAATGAGCTCATTTAATACTTTATCAAATGTCAGAATTACCCTTGAATATATTGGTAGTAGAAGATAATATTGGAGATTATTTTTTAGTTTATGAGTATTTGCATAGTAATTTTACTAATCCTTCTATAACACATAACGAATTATTAGAAGACGCTCATCGTAGCCTCACTAATAACCTATTTGATGTAATTCTTCTTGATCTTACTTTGCCAGATAGCAATGGAAAAGAATCTGTTGATTCTGTAATCAAATTTGCCAATGATGCTCCAGTAATTGTTCTTACGGGATATAGTGACAGACAGTTTGCAATGGATACCTTAAAGTTAGGTGTCCAAGATTATTTAATAAAAGATGAGGTTAATGCATTTGTACTTCAAAAAAGTATTACATATAGTATTGAAAGAAATAAGATAGGCAAAACGCTTCTTCAAAATGAAAAACGGTTTAGGGCACTAATTGAAAATAGTACTGATGGGTTAGTAGTTTGTTCAGTAGATAGGCAAATTCAAGATTTGAGTAGTGCTGGTCAAAAAATTATTGGTTATTTTAAAGAAGACTTGGGTGAAATATTGCGTGAAGATTTAGTACACCCTGATGATTTTGAACATACTAGAGCTGCTTTTCTTAAAGTTCAGGAGCAGCCCAATGCAATTGTGAGTATGGAATATAGATTTCTACATCCAGATAAAGGATATATCTGGTTGGAAAGCTCTTTTCATAATTTACTTTTTGAACCCTCAGTAAAAGGAATTGTAGAGCATTTTAAAGACATTTCAGATAAAAAAGCTGCAGAAAAATCTATTAGATTATCTGAAGAAAAACTTGAAGAGGAGAAAAACAAGAAAAGGTTGGAGATTACTGAAGCGGTGATTATAGCACAGGAACGAGAAAGGCAGGAAATTGGATTGGAGTTACATGATAATGTTAATCAAATTTTAGCAGGTTCTTTAATGTACTTAGGATTATTAAAAAAAGAGCTCAATATTAATTCTGAACTCTTTACTGATATTGATAAGTTGATTACAGGGGCCATTAATGAAATTAGAAGACTTTCTCATTCATTGATTCCACCATCTCTAAATGAAGTGCCACTAGGTGAGGCCTTAGATCATTTTATCAATGTTATGAAAAAGGCTGGATTGTTTGAGATTAAAAAGGACTTATATGATTTTAATGAAGACAGCATTTCTGATAAACTAAAGTTGGCCATCTATAGGATTGTACAAGAACAATTCACCAATATTTTTAAACATGCTAGGGCCAAAAATATTTTAATCAGG
>CALRXZ020000083.1:0-17468 GCA_943372255.1 Chitinophaga pinensis | reverse complement strand
AACAGATTTTGATTATTATCTTTCACCAGAACATAAAATCAAGTTTGGCGCACAATATACTTTTCACACATTTTTACCCAATGTCTTGAGTGGGAATCAAGATTCTGTAGTTTTCACGCCTCAGAATGCTACTAAAAAATTTGCCAATGAATATGGCTTGTACCTGCAGGATGATTGGGAGATCAATAATAAGCTGAAGCTGAATATAGGTCTGCGTTATAGCCAATTCCAGCAAGTGGGTAGATATACTAATTATATTAGAGACGTAAATGGGAATAAAGTAGACAGTGTAGTCTATGGCAAGGGGCAAACGGTACAGTCTTATGGAGGGTTTGAGCCAAGGGCTACTTTAAGATACACCCTTAATGACAATGCCTCTTTGAAAGCTGCTATTACCAATAACTTACAATATATTCATTTGGTTACCAATGCTGGAACTACTTTGCCCACGGATCTTTGGGTACCTAGCACTTTACGGGTAAAACCCCAATTGAGTTGGCAATATGCCATTGGTTATTTCCAAAATTTAAAAGATGGTATGTTTGAAACTTCAGTAGAAGCTTATTACAAAACCATGGAAAACCAAATTGAATACAGAGAGGGGTATACACCTTCTTTAAAAGATCCCGAAGAGGAATTTGTATTTGGAAAGGGATGGAGTTATGGGGCAGAGTTTTTTGTTAATAAGGTAAAGGGTAAACTAACTGGTTGGATAGGATATACCCTAAGTTGGACTTGGAGACAATTCAATGAGCTCAATGATGGGTTAAAATATCCCAGTAGAAATGATAGAAGACATGATTTGTCGGTAGTTGCTAATTATGAACTCAATAAAAAATGGAGATTGTCTTCTGTTTTTGTATATGGCACTGGAGCCGCCATTTCTGTGCCTGAACGTTTCTATTTGGTTAGTGGAGTTTTGACCCAAGAATATAGCAGAATCAATGCTTATAGAATGGCTGCTTATCACAGAATAGATATTGCTGCTACCTATACTCCTAAAAGAAAAGAAAATAGCAAATTCAATAGTAATTGGGTATTTAGTATCTACAATATATATAGTAGACAGAATCCCTATTTTATTTATTATGACCAAGAGGGAAGTGCAGCAACTGGGGATTTAAAAGTATCTGCCAAGCAAGTTTCGCTTTTTCCCATTATTCCATCTGTTACTTGGAATTTGAAATTCTAATTTTTAGGGGTGTACTCAATGACCACTTTGGCATTTTTTTCTTCTGTAGAAGTTAAGAAAACCTCATAGCGTTTTTTGCCAGCAGTGATTACCATTAAAGCAGTATTAGGTGGAATTTCACCAAGGTTTTCTGCCACCATAATCAGTTCATGTCGATGGTCATCTTTGGTACACTTAATTTTGAAACTTATAGGGGTGTAGCTTAATCCGCCGTTTTTGATGACCTGTTTGTTATTGTGAAATAAGGAAATGCTATCATGATCAATAGTTCCATTATCATATATATCAATCTGAATTAATTCTTCGTCAGTTTGAATGGTTTTTACCAAATTGTTTTCCCTTTCTATGAGCACTTTTGGTACTGGAACCTTATTCACAATGGGCTCTTTGGCTTTTGATGGAATAGTGTCCTTAGGTATTATGGTTGCCGGTGCAGAAATAGGCTTTTTGTCCAATGGTGCAGGAGTTGGCGGCGTAATATTTTTGTTGACCAAATTATTCTCAGCACCCGGTTTTGTTTTAACAACTGGAGCTGGTTGTTTGGTAGGGGGTTGACTTGGCGCTGTTTGTTTGGGGGCAGGTGTTTTGCTAGTGGTAGAAGGGTTACTAGGCTTGGTTGCAGGTGGGTTTTGTGTAGTATTTGTTTTTGGTACAGGTTTAGTTGCAGGTTTGGATGCAGCAGCAGACTTGGATTCAGGCTGAACTGTCTTGGGTGATTCTACCGGTAAAACTTTTTTCTTACTAGTATCAACCGCTTTCTTTTGTTTTAAGAAATCTTCTGCTTGAAAATCTGATACTGGAACTTTTTCTAAATAAACTTTACCCGCACCACAATCTCCCTTGTCCCTAATATTCACAGAAATAAATTCACCTTGAAGTACTTCTAATTTTCCAATTTTGGAATAGTCCAGGTAGCAAGTCATCAAACAAGGTTGGCTTTTATCACCAATTTTTAGTTCCATTAACCCGGTCTCTTTTAGGGTAATAGATTTGGCCTGAGGAGAATAAATTCCCTGCGCACTGGCTTTGCCATAAAAAACCGTTGTTTGATAAGAATAGGTTACTCCGTCAACGGAATTGTCCTGATTGAGCCTGATCTGTACCTCATATTTGTACATTTCTTCTTTTACTCCACCCCGGTATAACCCATTAGAGGCACTAAAATACCCCCTCCAGATCCCTGTCAATTTTTGTGATTGGGCGCTAAAAGAAAGCAATAAAATGAAAACAAGGGTAAAATTCAATCTCATTGGGACAAAACTACGCCCACAAGTTAAGGCAACTTACTAAAGAAGCGTTAAAGCTTTAAAGGAGATATTGGGATTGAGCTGTAATAGTCTGACCGCAATTTTGTAACTTTGCCACCCTATTAATTAAGCTCTATTTTAAATACATGATACAGATTTCTTTTCCAGATGGCGCAGTTAGGGAATACCAGTCAGGTATTTCTGCAATGGATGTGGCCAAATCAATCAGTGAAGGCTTGGCCAGAAAGGTGTTGGCTGCAAAAGTGAATGGACAGGTTTGGGATGCTTCTCGTGAAATTACCACGGATGCCAGCTTACAATTACTCACTTGGGATGACACAGATGGTAAAAATACTTTTTGGCACTCATCCGCCCACTTGATGGCAGAAGCTGTTGAATCCTTGTTTCCAGGGGTGAAATTTTGGGTAGGACCAGCATTGGACCGTGGTTTTTATTACGATATGGACTTGGGTGACCGTCAAATGACGGAAGAAGACCTTCGCCAGATTGAGAACAAGATGAATGAATTAGCCAAGCAGAACAATCCTTATATCCGCAAAGCGATAGCTAAACAAGACGCAATTCAGTATTTTGCTGACAAGGGTGACGAGTATAAATTGGATTTGTTGCAAGGTTTACAGGATGGAGAAATTAGTTTTTATACCCAAGGTCAGTTTACAGACCTCTGTAGAGGACCACACATTCCAGGTACTGGAGCTATCAAAGCCATCAAATTAACCAGCATTTCTGGGGCGTATTGGAAGGGCGATGAGAAAAACAAAATGTTGACTAGGGTCTACGGAGTCACTTTTCCCAATAAAGCAGAATTGGATGCTTATTTGCTGATGATGGAAGAAGCCAAAAAGCGCGACCATCGTAAATTGGGTAAGGAATTGGGTATCTATACCATGAATGACGATATTGGTCAGGGCTTGATCCTTTGGATGCCCAATGGAACTGTGATTATTGAAGAGTTGGAGAAATTGGCAAAAGAAACTGAATCAGATGGTGGTTATAAGCGCGTGGTAACCCCGCATATTGCCAAAGAGAATTTATATATCACCAGTGGACACTTGCCTTATTATGCAGATAGTATGTTCCCGCCCATGGATATGGACGGAGAAAAATATTATCTCAAAGCCATGAACTGTCCACACCACCACAAAATCTTTGATGCAGAGCCCAAAAGCTATCGCGATATGCCTTATCGTATAGCTGAATATGGTACCTGCTATCGCTACGAGCAAAGTGGAGAACTATTCGGACTCATGCGTGTACGTTGTTTGCATATGAATGATGCGCATATATATTGTTCTAAGGAGCAGTTTATGCAAGAGTTCAAAGCGGTGAACGATATGTACCTCAAGTATTTCAAGATTTTTGGAATTGAGAAATATGTGATGCGCCTAAGCTTGCACGATCCTGAAAAACTGGGTCAGAAATATGTAAACGAGCCCGAGCTCTGGTTACAAACAGAAGAGTTGGTGCGTAATGTATTAATAGAGACAGGTGTTCCATTTGTAGAAGTAAAAGGCGAAGGCGCATTTTATGGACCAAAAATTGATGTTCAGATCTGGAGTGCCATTGGTAGAGAATTTACTTTGGCAACCAACCAAGTAGATTTTGCCCAGCCAAGAAGCTTTAATCTATCATTTACCAATAAGGAAAACGAAGCCGAAATTCCTTTAATTATTCATCGCGCACCTTTGGGCACACATGAAAGGTTTATTGGATTCTTATTAGAGCACTATGCGGGTAAATTCCCTGTATGGTTAGCACCACTACAAGTGAAAATCCTGCCCATTAGTGATAAGTTCATGGATTATGCAAAATCTGTAGAAACTAGGCTTAGAAAAGCAGGTGTTCGGGTAGAATT
This sequence comes from Chitinophaga pinensis, assembly GCA_943372255.1. Lineage (GTDB taxonomy): Bacteria > Bacteroidota > Bacteroidia > Chitinophagales > Chitinophagaceae > Sediminibacterium > Sediminibacterium pinensis_M. The sequence continues at coordinate 13,153 of CALRXZ020000083.1, read as the reverse complement.
GGATGATAGAAACGAGAAAATTGGAAAAAAAATCCGCGATACAGAATTGATGCGCGTACCTTACATGCTGGTAATAGGAGAGAAGGAAGTGGCAGAAAACCAGTTGTCCGTAAGACGTCAGGGCAAGGGAGATACGGGTGTACAATCCGTTGATGCCTTTGTTGAAATGATCAAGGATGAAATAGAAAACCGTAAATCTGCAGAATAGTCTGCATTATTTATATCTTTAACACCAAATCAATTATTCACAAAACAAGTTTTAATGGCATTACCACCAAGAGGCGGAGGAAGATTCAACCCCAGGTTTAACAGGCAGCCGGAGCCTGAACATCGTATTAATGAAAGGATTCGCGTATTGCAAGTCCGTTTGGTAGGCGACAACGTAACCGTTGGCGTTTATCCTACTTCAGAGGCACTTAAAATTGCCCAAGAACAAGAACTGGACCTGGTTGAAATATCCCCAACGGCAGATCCGCCAGTTTGTAAGGTCATAGATTATAAGAAATTCCTCTACGAGAAAAAGAAGAAGGAAAAGGAAATGAAGGCCAATTCCAAGCAAAGTGAAGTAAAAGAAATTCGCTTTACACCTGGAACAGATGACCATGATTTCAACTTTAAAGCCAAACACGCTGAAAACTTTCTGAAAGACGGTAATAAGGTAAAAGCCTATGTACAGTTTAAAGGACGTGCCATCATGTTCCAAGATAGGGGGCAATTATTGCTCTTGAAATTTGCAGAAAGATTGGCCGAAGCGGGAAGTCTGGAAAGCATGCCTAAATTAGAAGGTAAAAGAATGTTTGCCATTTTTACTCCAAAAACAGGTAAAAAGAAGGCATAATCTAGATATTCTATAGATTAAGAAAGCGGCTTTTTAGGCCGCTTTCTTAGTTTTAATCCCTAAAAATCAATTAATTAGCTTTCAATATTCTAGTTTCCCTACATTTTTCACTCTTCACTTTTATCTTTTCACTTTTTTCCTTACTTTTGCAATCCGAAAAAATCGGACATTTCCCGTATGGCCCAAACAAGTTTCTAACCGGTGTTAGAACGCCAGCAGGGTGTAATCTCAAAAAGATTATTTAACATGCCAAAGGTAAAAACCAACAGCAGCGCAAAAAAACGCTTTAAGGTGACAGGTACTGGAGAAATCACTTTCCAAAAAGCTTTCAAACGTCACATCTTGACTAAGAAATCTAAAAAACGTAAAAGAGCTTTGAACAAGAAAGGTTTGGTAAGTGCTCCAAACAAAGACTTCGTTCTACGTTTATTACGTTTGAAAGGATAATCTTTTTAAGAACTCCAGTAATCATCATTTTAAATCAACAGCTTGTAATTTTTAATACAAGCTTCAAAACAAAATACTATGCCACGTTCAAAAAATGCAGTAGCATCTAGGGCTAGAAGGAAAAAAATCCTTGACCAAGCAAAAGGTTTCTATGGTAAACGTAAAAACGTTTATACCGTAGCCAAAAATATTGTTGAAAAAGGTTTGACTTATAGTTATGTAGGTCGTAAACTGAAAAAGCGTGAATACCGTCAGTTATGGATTGCACGTATTAATGCCGCTGTAAGAGAAGAAGGAATGACTTACAGTCAGTTTATCAACAAATTAAGTGTAAAAGGTATTGACTTGAACCGCAAAGTTCTAGCTGATTTGGCTATGAATGAACCAGAAAGCTTTAAAGCGCTGGTTGCTCAAGTAAAGTAATACAACTTGAAAATAAGTAAGCGCCGGAAGGAACCTATCCTTCCGGCTTTTTTTTGTACATGCAACCGTTAAAACTGTTAGTTTTGCAAAGCAAAAATTGTTCTGCCAACAGTATAACTCTAAACTAGCTAATGAACAACACTTACACCTCGCTTGTAAAACAGACCTTCCATTTTCCCCAGGAAGGATTTGATCAAAATGATGATGGTTACCTAGAATTCAATGGATTAGACCTGATCTCCTTGATCAACAAGCATGGAACACCTTTAAAGCTTACTTATCTCCCTAAAATTGGGATGCAGATTAACAAGGCTAAAACCTTGTTTGCCAATGCATTTAAGAAGCACAAATACGAAGGGCAGTATTTTTATTGTTATTGCACCAAGAGTTCTCATTTTTCTTTTATTGTAGAAGAAGCCCTAAAGCATGGTATTCATTTAGAAACTTCACATGCTTATGACCTGGATATTATCAATAGGCTCTATGAAAGAAGAAAGATCAACAAAGATGTTTATATAGTTTGCAATGGGTATAAGCAAAAGACCTATACTTCAAGGATTGCAAAGATGATCAATAGTGGATTTAAGAATGTGATTCCTATTCTTGATAATAAAGAGGAGTTACAAGCTTACCGTAAATCTGTAAAACAGCCATTCCGTTTAGGAATTAGGGTGGCGGCAGAAGAAGAACCCAATTTTCCTTTCTACACTTCTAGATTGGGTATTCGTGCAAAAGATATCTTGGAATTTTATGTAGATGAGATTGAAGGTTTTGAAGATAAGTTCCAATTAAAAATGCTTCATATTTTTTTGAATAAGGGAGTTAAAGATGATATCTATTATTGGAGTGAGTTGAATAAAATAATTAACCTTTATTGTCAACTAAAGAAAATTTGTCCAGAGTTAGATAGTATCAATATTGGTGGAGGATTTCCTATTAAGCATTCTTTGGGATTTGAATATGATTACCAATTCATGATCAATGAGATTGTAGGTAATATCAAAAAAGCTTGTAACAAAGCAAAAGTTCCAATGCCAAATATCTACACAGAGTTTGGAAGTTTTACTGTAGGAGAGAGCATGGCGCATATTTACAGTGTGCTTGGTCAAAAAATTCAGAATGACCGTGAGTGTTGGTACATGATTGACTCTTCTTTTATTACTACTTTGCCTGATACTTGGGGAATTGGGGAAAAATTCTTGATGTTGCCCATAAATAAATGGGACAATGAATATCATCGGGTGGTTTTAGGAGGTATTACATGTGATAGTCATGACTACTATGATTCAGAAGAACATATCAATGAAGTGTTCTTGCCAAAACTAGCAGCAGATGGCAAAAAAGAAGTAGAATCTAACAAGGAGCCATTATATGTAGGATTCTTCCATACTGGTGCTTATCAGGATCAAATTAGTGGATATGGTGGAATCAAGCATTGTATGGTGCCTTCACCAAAGCACGTCATTGTTGAATATGACAAAAACGGAAAATTAATAGATTGGGTATATGCCAAGGAACAAACTTCTGCTAGCATGCTCAAGATCTTGGGTTACTTAAGATAAGGTTACAAATCATTCAGAAATCCGCTCAGATATGGGCGGATTTTTTTTGTGCCAGTATTTGTATTTTTAATGCTCAAAACAATAAAATGAAAAAACAGTTCTTATTGATAGTAATGTCCTTTTTAGTGCTCCATCAGTTAAAAGCACAATCAAATATTGATTCAGTTAAAAATGCGGTTAACAATTTATTTGTAGCCATGAAAACTGCAGACCAAGCTTTATTGACTAGTTGTTTTGCAGATAGCGCTGTTTTGCAAACTATCACAAAGAATAGAGAGGGTCAAGTAATTGTTGTTAATCAAAAAGTTGCTGACTTTGCAACATCAATAAGCCGATTTGCAAAAGGTGATTTAGATGAACAAATCAGTTTTGATGTTGTAAAAGTAGATGGGGATTTAGCTATAGCTTGGACTCCTTATAAATTTTACCTAAAAACAGTTTTTAGCCATTGTGGCGTTAATTCTTTTCAATTGGTTAAACAAAAGAATGGATGGAAAATTCAATATTTAATTGATACCAGAAGAAAAACAAATTGTGATTAGGCTAGCTAGTTCGCCTGCAAATCTTTAATGCATTCTTTCAGTTCTAAAACATATTTTCCATAGATTTTGTGTAAGTACCATTTGGTAAAATAGTACATTCCAACACTAAAAGAAATCAGGTAAATGACAGAAATAGTCAATAGTAATGTCATTCCTAGACGGGTTTTTCCAATTAATTTATCTAATTCTGGAACTGGTGTTTTTTCATGATAACCAAGCCAGCCAGCAAAAAATAAACAGATTGGGACCATGGCCATGGTAAACTGAAAATAGCGTTTCATGTATTCCTCAATGAGTATAACGTAATTGTTTAGATTACTAATAACAGGTTGATGCACTTTGTTTAGTTCCGATGTTTTTTTCAACAAGTAAATCAATAAAAAAAGGAACACAAAAATGAAAACAGCCGATACGCCAAAATAAGTTCTTATAGATTGGTACTTGGTACTAAATGCAAGCACAGCAAAAAGCAACATACCAAGGAATCCAAATAGAATTTCATATTGAATACTTTTTTTAAGCTTTTCAATCACAGAAAAAGTCTTCTTACTCAGCATTTGAGCAATATCTTCCCCTGACCTTCCCTGATGGTCGATGGAGAGCTTTGCGTTGAGTTGTTGTTTAAATTGATCTAAATCCATAAAAATATTTTTAGGATTGCTCCAATTGTTTTTTTGCTTCTTCCTTTAATTTGGTTTTAATTCTATTCATTTTCACTGCCACATTGTTTGCTGTGATTCCCATCATTTCACCAATATCTTGATATGGATAATCCTCCAAATACAACATTACAATGGCTTTGTCAATTTTACTAAGCTCTCCTATGGCAGCATACATGGCTTTCAACTGCATTTCAATTGGATCTAAGCCGTCTTCTGAGACAGACTCAGGAAGTAAATCTGATGTATATATATGAGGGCTTCTTTTTTCTTTTCTATAAAAAGTGATTGCCGTATTTAGAGCAACTCTATAAAGCCAAGTAGAAAATTTGGCGTCTCCCCTAAAGCTTGGAAAAGCTTTCCAGGCTTGTAGCGTTATCTCCTGAAAAAGATCTTCCCTTTCACTATGTCTATCCATATAAAGGTTGCACACTTTATGAACAATGTTCTGGTGTGTTTTTAATAAGGATACAAAATGGTCTTGGGAGCTCATCAAACCAATTTAATAATTAATGGGTTCTACTTGATATCCTTTTTTGCGTAATAATTCCAAAACCCCAGATTTGCCACCTAGATGTCCAGCCCCAACTGCAAAAAAACTAGGGCTTTCTTTCATGGCCTTTTTCATTTTTGGAACCCAATTTTTATTTCTTTTGATTAGCATGGTAGATTCAAAATTATCATTTACACCCTTTTCCTTCATAAATTGGTATAAAGCGTTAACGTCTTTTTTTAAGTAAACCTGAATCATTTCATTCATTACTTGTTTGCTACTATCAAAATTGTTAACCATTTTGCTCATAGCGACTAATTGGGAATCTATAGGTTCTTTATTCAAAAGCTTCAATTGTTGTTCTACGGTTTCTAAGCCAAGAACCTCTATTTGCTTTTTTTGGGCTAAATGCATTAATTCGGTTTCAGGTTGCACCGTGGCTTTGCAAGGAACTGTTTTTAAAATAAGAAAACTCATTCCCAAAAAAGGTTTATATTCTTTAAGTAACATTAAGGACATGCCAGTTACAGATTGATATTTTTTGTCAAACTCGGCAAATTCTTTGGGATCCATATAACTATCAATAGTTTTACCATCCTTTAGCTTGGCAAATTCCTTCATGTTATTTGGCATATTGGGATCATCCATGTCTAATTCGCCATAATATTTCTTGCAAGATGTTAGTGCTTCTTCCATGGGTTTGGAGATCTGAAATTGATCTTTACACATCATATGAAATGTTCCAAAAACATAGGAAGGTTCTTTTAGGCCTTTGCCACTAATTTTCCAAAGAAGTGATTGATCTACATTTTGAGAAAAACTAATTTTCGCTACAAGTATTAAAAATATAAAAAGCTTCTTTTGCAACATCATGACATATTTTATAAGCCATAGGTAGTTTATTTTGTTTGATTATTACACTAGCTTAGAAAAAAAATACCCCCCTGTAAAAACAGGAGGGCAAACCAAAACCAACTGCTGTGAAAAATCACAGATTACCAACTTACAAAACGGTAATTTCTTTTGGGCTAATCACCACTTTTTCAATTCTTGGGAGGAATAGTTTTAAAATTCCATTCTCGTATTTTGCTTGAATGCCATCTACCTGAATTTTGTCATCTAAACTAAAACTGCGTTTAAATCCTTTGTATTGAAATTCTCTTCGGATTGTTTTATAATTATTATCTGTAGCATTTTCTTTTTGTTCGTAAGAAATTGTCAACAGGTCTTTTTCCAATTTAATTTTAAAATCTTCCTTGTTTCTACCTGGAGCATTTACTTCTAAATGAAATCCATCGTTGGTTTCATGAATATTCACTGGAGGTAATGAATGATTAACCGGAAAGTCTCTACCCCATGAACTTGGGAAAGCATTTAATAATTCATGTATCATGTTGTTTACTTGTCCTGGGTGTTGTTTTACAAATGTCATAGTTTTTATTTTTTAGGTTTTTAGATTTATTAAACCTGTTCAAACCATATACCAACCCATTTTTAGTGACTTGGAGCTGAAAAAATGACTATATAATTTATTCAAACATGACAATAAGACGTATTTGTATTTAAAATAGCGCCAAAATGGCAAAATAATTTTAAGATTTGATGTTTCCACTTTTACCTAATTTTGTCCTCCACAATTAAAATTTAAGTTTATGTATCCAGCTGAGATAGTATTACCCATGAAAGCAGAGTTAACTGATAGTGGGTTTGATGAGTTATTAACCGCTGCAGAGGTTGACAATGTATTGGGTCAAGAAGGAACTACATTAGTAGTAATTAATAGCGTATGTGGTTGTGCTGCAGGTACTTGTAGACCAGGAGTGGTAATGGCCGTTGAAAATTCTACCGTTCGTCCAGACCGTTTAACAACCAGTTTTGCAGGTTTTGATGTTGAGGCTATTAATCAAGTTCGCAAACATTTGTTGCCTTATCCTCCTTCTTCTCCCGCAATTGCCCTCTTTAAAGACGGACAATTAGTAAGTATAGTAGAACGTCACCAAATTGAAGGTAGGCCAGCTCAAGTTATTGCCCAACACTTGATTTCTGTATTTAACGAGCATTGTAATTAAGACTTTTTTTGTAAGTTTGTTTTTAGATGGGTTAGTAAGTATGGGCCTCACGCAAGTGGGGCCTTATTTTTTTTGAATAGTCTGGTCTATTTTTTTATCAATTTTTCTGACTAACATTGTGCTTTGCAGGCTATTCTTTATCACAAATCAAGTAGTTGTTCATGTATCCTAATCTTTACTACGCTTTCAAAGATCTTTTTGGAATTGAATTATCAGGTTTGAAGTTGATTAATTCATTCGGTTTTTTTGTGGCTCTATGTTTTATTATTAGCGCTTGGGCACTAACCTTAGAATTAAGAAGAAAACAGCAACAGGGTTTATTCAGTTATACCGAAGAGAAAATAGTCATTGGAGCACCAGCATCTATGTTGGATTTAATTTTGAATTTTTTACTTGGATTTGTTTTTGGATTTAAAATTATTGGCGCATTTACCATTCCAGATGCCTTAAACGACCCACAATCTTTTATACTTTCTTCAAGAGGTAATCTCTGGCTGGGGATCTTGGTGGGATTGTTTTTTGGAGGATTAAAATGGTATGAAAAGCATAAACAGCAATTAGATAAACCAGAAGAAAGAATTGTTAGAATATGGCCACATGATAGGGTTGGAGACCTTTTGATTTATGCCGCAGGTTTTGGATTTTTGGGAGCTAAGATTTTTCATAATCTAGAAAACTGGAATGATTTTGCAAAAGATCCAATTGGTGCTTTATTGTCATTCAGTGGTCTTACTTTTTATGGAGGATTAATTTGCGCAGGAGCCGCTATTATGCTGTATGCGCGAAGAATTAAATTACCAATTGTTCATTTGGTTGATGCATTTGCTCCTATTTTGATGTTAGGTTATGCCATAGGTAGAATAGGATGTCAAATTAGTGGAGATGGAGACTGGGGAATTGCCAATTTAAATCCCAAGCCCTTTAGTTGGGTACCAGACTGGCTTTGGGCCTATCAATATCCGCACAATGTTGTGGGAGAAGGAGTGCCTATTCCAGGATGCACTGGGCCTTATTGCAATCAGTTGGTACCTGCTGTTTATCCAACCGCTTTATATGAAGTGATTCTTTGTTCTTTGATTTTTATTTTATTGTGGTCTATTCGCAAAAAAATCAAAATTCCTGGTCAATTGTTTGGCATTTATTTAATGTTTAATGGAATGGAGCGTTTTCTAATTGAAAGCATCAGGGTTAATACCAAATATGAATCACTACCATTTCAGCCCACTCAGGCCCAAATCATCTCTGTAGTTTTATTCATTTTGGGCTTGCTGTTAACCTTTAATGCCAAAAAATTAGCCAAATGAGAATCATTTGGTTTTTTATAAATCACTTGATTCCTATTTATCTTTGTAAAAAATAATACAATGCCTTCATTTGACATTTCCAGCAAGGTAGACTTGCAAACTCTGGACAACGCCATTAATACCGTTAAAAAGGAAATTAGTACGCGTTTTGATTTTAAAAATTCACCGGTGGAAATTGAATTGAACAAAAAAGATTTCATTTTAAAATTAGAAGTGGAATCGGATATGAAAATGAAACAGGTGATTGATGTAGTCATTAGTAGGTCTATGAAACAAGGCATTGAAGCATCCGCCTTTGATTTTGAAAAAGATGCTTATCCAAGCGGAAAAACCATTAAAAAAGACGTTCCAGTTAGAAATGGTCTCAAGCAAGATGATGCCAAGAAGATTGTGAAATTGATCAAGGATAGTGGGTTAAAAGTTCAGGCTGCCATTATGGATGATATTATTAGGGTAACTGCTAAAAAAATAGACGATTTACAGGATGTGATAGCCCTTTGTAGGACTTCTAACCTTGGAATTCCTCTTCAGTACATCAATATGAAGAGCTAATTAGGTCATTTTGGCCAATTTTAGACGTATTTACCCCATTTTCATTTGGAATTCCATGTGGAACTGGTTAACTTTGCATTCCTAAAAAATAACAGTACGGCAAAATCCGTACTACCTAAATCAAATAAAATGAAACAAGGTATCCATCCAGAAAATTACCGTTTTGTAGTGTTTAAAGACATGAGTAACGGTGAAGCTTTTTTGAGCAAGTCTACTGCCAATTCTAAAGAAACCATTTTGTGGGAAGACGGAAAAGAATATCCAGTAATCAAATTGGAGATTTCAAATACTTCACATCCTTTCTACACAGGTAAAACTATGTTGGTTGACACTGCTGGTCGTATTGACAAATTCAAAAAGCGTTACGCCAAGAAAGACTAATCTTCTTGAAAATAGCAAAAATCCCGTCCCGAGTAATTTGGACGGGATTTTTATTAGGCTATCACCAGTAACTTTACATTCTAAATTTTGAACATGAAATTGCAAATACTGGCTATTGGCGTGCATCCAGATGATGTGGAATTAGGTTGTGCCGGAACATTGCTTGCAGCCATAGAGGAAGGTAAAAAAGTAGGTATTTTAGACTTAACTAGGGGAGAATTGGGAACAAGAGGTACACCGGAAACTAGAAAAGTAGAAGCTAACAATGCCGCCGATATATTGGGAATTCAGGTCAGGGAAAATCTTGGCATGGCCGATGGATTTTTTCAAAATGACGAAGCCCATCAAAGATTGCTAATTACAGCTATCCGCAAATATCAGCCCGATATCATTTTGGCAAATGCCCCTGAAGACAGACATCCTGACCATGGAAGAAGCGCAAAGTTAATTTCAGACGCTGCTTTTCTATCTGGCTTGCGCAAGATTGAAACCCAAGTAGATGGGGTTAATCAAGATGCGTGGCGCCCGGCTTATGTATTCCATTATATCCAAGATAGGTTTATCCAACCCAGTTTTGTGATAGATATTTCTAAATACATGGATAAAAAAATCGAGTCTGTTTTGGCTTATACCACACAGTTTTATAATCCTGATTTAAATGAACCTCAAACCTATATTTCTTCTCCTCAATTCATTGAGTCCGTGAAAGCTAGGGCCATGATGTTGGGTAAAAGAATTGGTGTGGATTATGCTGAGGGCTATATTTCAGAAAAGATGATTGGCATAAAAAGCCTAGATAATATCATTCAATTAGCTACCTAATACTATTAAACTATGTCAAAAGTTGCCATTGGATTGGTTCAGATGACCTGTTCTGCTTCTAAAGAGGCCAATATGGCCAAAACAGTTTTAAAAATAAGAGAAGCAGCCGCAAAGGGAGCACAAATTGTTTGCTTACAGGAATTGTTTACTTCCCTATATTTCTGTGATGTGGAAGCCTATGAAAATTTTCTATTAGCAGAAGCAATTCCTGGACCCTCAACAGAAACTTTAAGTCAGTTAGCTGCTGAATTAAAAGTAGTTATTATAGCTTCTTTGTTTGAAAAAAGAACGGAAGGATTGTATCATAATACTACTGCAGTGTTGGATGCAGATGGTGCTTATTTGGGTAAGTATCGCAAAATGCATATTCCTGATGATCCTGCTTATTATGAGAAATTTTATTTTACGCCAGGCGATCTGGGCTATAAAGTTTTCCCAACCAAGTATGCCAAACTAGGTGTGTTAATTTGTTGGGACCAATGGTATCCAGAAGCTTCAAGGATTACAGCCTTAATGGGTGCTGAAGTATTGTTTTATCCAACTGCCATTGGTTGGGCTACTTCACAAGATGAAGCTACCAATACGGAACAATATAATGCCTGGCAAACCATTCAGAGAAGTCATGCGGTTGCAAATGGTGTGCATGTAGTAAGTGTGAATAGGGTAGGATTGGAGCAAGATGGAGCTATGCAATTCTGGGGTGGTTCTTTTGTGAGTAATCCTTTTGGATCTTTAATATACAAAGCCTCTCATGATCAAGAAGAAGTTGCAGTAGTGACAATTGATACCAAAGAAACTGATAGGTATAGAACCCACTGGCCTTTTTTGCGCGATAGAAGGATTGATACCTACCAACCCATTACTAAACGTTTTATTGACGAAGACTAAAAGATACACATGTCATTAAAAGATACTAGCGGCATACTTCCTGCTTCATTGGGGTACAAATTCCCAGCTGAGTATGCACCACATTTGGCAACTTGGTTAAGCTGGCCGCATAAAGAAGCCAGTTGGCCAGGGAAAATTGATAGCATTTATCCTAACTACGCACAGTTTATCAAATACCTTACCCTAAGTGAAGAGGTACGGATAAATGTAGTAAATGAAGCTATGAAATCCTTTGCTATAGGACATTTGAATAGAGCAGGTGTTGATTTAAACAAGGTTAGTTTTTTCATGCATCCTACTAATGATGCATGGTGTAGAGACCATGGCCCCGCTTTTTTGATTAATGAATCTGCCCCAGATAGAAAAGTAATTGTAGACTGGAATTACAATGCATGGGGTAATAAATATCCTCCTTTTGATTTGGATGATATAATTCCAACTTTGATTGGGAAACATTTTAATCTACCCGTTTTCCATCCCGGTATTGTCATGGAAGGTGGTTCAGTAGAGTTTAATGGTAAAGGAAGTTTAATGACCTCCAAAGCATGTTTATTGAATGAAAATAGAAACCCACATCTTAACCAATCACAGATTGAAGACTATCTCTGTAATTTCTATGGAGTTAGTCAAATCCTTTGGGTGGACGATGGGATTGTTGGGGATGATACAGATGGTCATATTGACGATACGGTTCGTTTTGTAAATGAAGACACCGTAATTACTGTTGTAGAATCTGATAAGCAGGATGAGAACTATGATCTCTTGCAAACCAATTTGAAGCAATTAAAAGCCATGCGTTTAATCAGTGGCAAGCAGTTAAACATAGTAGAATTACCCATGCCAGATCCGGTAATCTATGAAGACCAACGTTTGCCAGCATCCTATGCCAATTTTTATATCAGTAACAAACACGTGATTGTTCCTACTTTCCGTTCAGATAAAGATGACAAAGCTTTACAAATTATTGCCCAGTGTTTTCCCAATAGAGAAACTGTAGGTATAGATTCAACAGATATTATTTGGGGTTTGGGAAGCTTTCATTGTTTGAGCCAGCAAGAACCATTATAGTTCAAAGTGAAAAGTGAAAAGTGAAGAGTGAAGAGTGAAGAAATGAAAAGTGAAAAGTGAAAAAGCAAGCAGTTTAAAAATCTGCTTGCTTTTTTGTTGCAATGATAAAACATTCATTACCCATTCTTTGGGGAATGCTATTATAACAGGGAGCTAGTGTTTTGATATTAAAATGCATAGAAAAAAGTTCTTGATATTCTTGCCTATTTCCGCCAAATGGAGGCCCCCCTGGAAATTGCGTATCAAATAAGAGCCCAGACAGTCTTCCATTATTTGATAATAGTGCTGCCATTTTTTCTACATATGCTTGTCTCAATTTAGGATCCAATGCACAAAAAAAAGTTTGTTCAATAATGAGGTCATATTGACCTTGATGGTCAAAAAAATCACCTAAGATTAATCGTAAGGATTGGCCAATATGAATTTGAAATCTTTCCTCTAATTTATTAAGAGCAATAGGGGCTATGTCTAATACCGTAATATTAGTAAAACCCAATGATAGCAGGTATTCTGTCTCGTGTCCGTTTCCACCTCCTGGAATTAAAATGCTTAAGCTTTTATTGGAAATTTGATCAAAATACTGTTTTAAGGGTGTGGAAACTGTACCAATATTCCATCCGGTATTCCCTTGTTCATAACGCTCATTCCAGTATGCTTGATTTAATTCTGGCATGATACATTAATTTCCAATGGTACTATTTTGACGAGGAACCAATAGTAGCTCTTTTTGTCTACCGCCAATAAAACGAAATCCTTTTTCATTAAAAAAGCCATCTTCTTCTAACATGATTCTAATGGTCTTTTTCCATTCTGGAATTTCAGTTGCTGCATTTAATTCAATGCTATAGGCGGTATTATAATGCAAGGGAAAATCACCACTTCCAGGAACTCCATTTTGTTGATCCCAAAGGCCAATTGTTGGGCCAGCTGCGTGTCCATGATATCCAATAGGATGGGTATAAATGCTAGCTTCAATTCCTTCTTTTTTTGCTTGATCAAGTGCAGCTTTTAGTATTTGATTACCAGTTCTGCCAAAAACGTATTGACTTGTCAAAATATCTTGTAATCTATTTGCTTTTGAAAATGCTTTTTGCAAAGCTGCTGG
>CALRXZ020000082.1:0-17702 GCA_943372255.1 Chitinophaga pinensis | reverse complement strand
AAAATTGATGGGAAAACACGTACTGGTGGTAGGACTAGGTGGTGTTGGAGGGATATGTGCAGAAATGATAGCAAGAGCGGGTGTAGGTAAAATGACCATAGTAGACGCAGATACCGTAGACCTGAGTAATACCAATAGACAAATTCCAGCATTGCATTCTACGGTAGGAAGGTTAAAAACAGCTGTCTTGGAAGAAAGACTCAAAGACATTAATCCTGAACTACAATTAAGGGTATTACCAATCTATATTAAGGAGCAGGAAACCATTAACCTGATTGAGTCTGAGCATATAGATTATGCGGTAGACTGTATTGACACTTTGTCTCCCAAAGTGTATTTTATCAAAGCTTGCATAGAAAGAAAAATTCCTATTGTCAGTTCCTTAGGTGCTGGTGGAAAATTGGATCCATCGCAAGTACAAGTTACCGATATTTCTAAAACCTATGAGTGTAATTTGGCCCGTTATGTACGTAAGAAATTACATGGCTTGGGAATTAGAAAGGGATTAACCGTGGTTTTTAGTCCAGAAAAAGTTGACCAAAGCCGCATCATAGAAACAGAGAAAGCATTCCCCAAAAAATCCATCATTGGCACTATGAGTTATATGCCCGCCATTTTTGGATGCACGGTAGCATCGGTAGTGATTAGAGGATTGCTGGCACAGGAAAATTAATACAACAAATAAGGGGTAACAGCCTCTTTCCAATCGCCAACGGCCGTTAATTTACTGGTCTGAGCAATAAATGTTTGAAGGGGCAAATCAAACAATTTTTCTGCATCAGGAATTCCCAATAATTTGTTCAAATGCCGCTGCCCTGTTTTGTTTACAGAAGTGGGATAGGGGCTCCATTGAAATTGCTTGGGATATAATTCCTTAATCAATTTGATAAGTAATAAACCATAACCCATTGACTGAAAATATGGTGGTTCTAGCACTTGAAACTGAATGCCAGAACATGTTTGATTGGCATGTTTGGCATCAAAGGGTTCAAAGTTGATGGGTATGGCGGTTAATTCTTCTAAAGCTAATTGATTAAACATACTGGCCACTTCTTTTCCATTCATCCAAGGCGCTCCAGCAATTTGAAAAGACAAATGTGTGCCCCTTCCTTCACTGATATTAGTAGCTTCTAATAAACAAAGCCCAGGATACAAGAGCATGGCTGCAAAGTCTTGTATGGCGGGCGATGTGGGGACAAAAGGAATACCCCAATCAGGTTGAAAATCATTTCTATTCCAATTGCGGCATGGAACAATTTCTAAAAGACAACCCAAACTTCTGGTTGCATTAAAATATAGGGCCAGTTCTCCTAATGTACAAGAATGTCTTACGGGTAGATTCCATCGTCCAATAAAAGAAGCTTCTGAAGCATCCAACAAGGGGCCTTCAGCTAATGACAAATTACCCGAAACAGGGTTTGGTCTGTCTAATACTACCAAGGGAATCTGGTGAAAAGCAGCAGCTTCCATTAAATAAGAGAGTGTCCACAAATAAGTATAGAATCTACATCCAATATCTGGTATGTCAAATACCAGTAGGTCTATATTGCTCAAGTCTGATGCCGTTGGCGATAGTTTCTGACCATATAAACTGATAATAGGTAAACCTGTTAAAGCATCTTTTCCATCTGGCATAGGTTGCCCATCTGGACCATCCACCATTAATCCATGTTCTGGAGAAAATAGGGTTACAAGATGAAAACCCACATCCAATAAAGCCTTTCTAGAGGGCACTAATGTTTGGGTAGTAGCAGCTTGATTGGTTACTAGACCAATGCGCTGGGTTTTCCAAGCTGGGGGATTTTGCAATATGTGGTCAACACCAAATTCAATCATGGTCTTGTTTTTCAAATGAAAGTTTGGATTTCAATTGCTCTATTACATTGAAAATAATGGGGCACCTACCGTAATGCATAAAATGTGTGAACAGTCTTTTTTGAAAATTTGGTAAGTGCAAAGCGGGAAATTCCCTGCAACCTTCAAATCGGTGTTCATAAACACTGCATTTGTTTTCAAACAAAAAATGACAAGGAATGGCATTGATTAACATAAGCCCATGCATCCCTTTTTCCAAATACTGCTCATCAAATTTGGTTCTTTCTACCTCTAAAACTTTAGCTAAATTTTCAGCTTCTGGCTCTGATACGGTGATCATCAATGACTTACAACAATTGCCACATTTAGTGCAATCCACTTTAGAACTAATCAACTGATCTAATTCAAATACCATTTGATCCAAAGCATCTGAGTCAAAACCACCCAAAAATGCTTTAAATCTTAGGTTTTCTGCTTCAAGCCTCAAACTCAATTCTTGAATGGCAGCCAGGTCATGGATCATATTTTTGGGTTCTAATTGGATGGTTTAAAAGTACATTCCTTGAATGGGCTAGCAAAACCAAGGTTATAAACAGGTTTATCCACAATCTGGAGGCATTTGTAGAAAAGTATAATTGTCTTGCAGTTTGAGGTGGTTAGATTTGCGAGTTGTTGCCAAACAGAATAAGAAATTGGCCAACAGGAAGGAAATATGGCAGAAGAAAAGAATATGTCGGAGTATAATGAAGCCTCCATACGGTCATTAGATTGGAAAGAGCATATCCGTCTTAGACCTGGGATGTATATTGGAAAATTAGGAGATGGTTCGGCTCCTGATGATGGTATTTATGTTTTGATCAAGGAAGTCATTGACAACTGTATTGACGAACATACCATGGGTTATGGTAAGCAGGTAGAATTAACCATTGAAAACAAAACGGTAACGGTTAGAGACTATGGCCGAGGCATTCCATTAGGTAAACTGGTAGACGTAGTTAGTAAGATAAATACAGGTGCCAAATACGATAGCAAGGCTTTTCAAAAATCGGTGGGTTTGAATGGGGTGGGTACTAAAGCAGTGAATGCCCTTAGCCAATATTTTAAAGTAACTGCTTATCGCGATGGAAAGGAGCGAACAGCTGAATTTGAAAAGGGAGAATTGATCAAAGAACACAAAGAAACCAAGAGCACGGAGCCCAATGGTACGTTTGTGAGCTTTATACCAGATGAAACCGTTTTTAGAAACTACCATTTTATTCATGAATACCTAGATAACCAGCTCTGGAACTATTGTTATTTGAATGCTGGTTTGGCCATGCATTTCAATGGAAAGAAATACGTGAGTAAAAATGGCTTGCTAGACCTTTTGTTGCGCAAAACCAATCCAGATGAATTGCGCTATCCCATTGTGCATTTAAAAGGAGAAGATATTGAAGTAGCAATCTCACATAACAATGACTATGGAGAAGACATTTTCTCATTTGTAAATGGACAGTTTACAACCCAAGGTGGAACGCACCAACAAGCATTTAGAGAAGCCTATGTAAAAGTCATCAGAGACTTTTATAAAAAAGATTATGAAGCCTCCGATATTCGCACCAGTATTGTAGCAGCGGTATCCGTTAGGGTACAAGAGCCCGTATTTGAAAGTCAGACTAAGACCAAATTGGGTTCGCAAAACGTGTATGAGAACGGCCCATCCATGAAGAAATTTGTGGAGGAGTTCTTGTCAAAGGAGCTCAACAATTTCTTGCATAGAAATCCAACCGTAGCAGATGCTTTGCGTAAAAGGATTGAACAGAATGAGCGCGAAAGAAAGGAATTAGCAGGGATTAAAAAACTAGCAAATGACCGCGCCAAGAAAGCCAATCTTCACAACAAAAAATTGCGTGATTGTAGGGTGCATTTAAATGATGAAGCACCTCAGAAAAACAAGGAAGAGTTTGTAGCTACCCAAAATAATACCACTATTTTTATTACAGAAGGGGACAGTGCCAGCGGAAGTATTACCAAATCAAGAAGCGTAGATACACAAGCCGTATTTAGTTTAAGGGGTAAGCCCTTGAACAGTTTTGGACTTACCAAGAAAGTAGTTTATGAGAATGAAGAATTCAACTTATTGCAACACGCGCTCAATATTGAAGACGGATTAGAAGGACTTAGGTATAATAATGTAGTGATTGCTACCGATGCGGACGTAGATGGTATGCACATTCGTTTGTTGATGATGACTTTCTTTTTACAGTTCTTCCCAGACCTAGTTAAGAAGGGGCATGTGTATATTCTTGAAACACCATTGTTCCGAGTTAGAAATAAACAAGAGACCATTTATTGTTTTGATGAGGAAGAGCGTCAAGCAGCGGTCAATAAATTAGGTGGTAAGCCAGAGATTACTAGGTTCAAGGGTTTGGGAGAAATCTCGCCAGAAGAATTTGGCCGATTCATTGGACCTCAGATTCGTTTGCAGCCAGTGATTCTAGAGCAGGGTGACCATATTCAAAACTTGTTGGAATACTATATGGGAAAGAATACCATGGAACGTCAAGAATTTATTATTAATAATTTGAAAATTGAGTTGGATCTAATTCACAACATTTAGGAAAGTGAAGAGATAAAAGTGAAGAGTGAAGGAAGAAAGTGAAGAGTGAAGAGTGAAGGAAGAAAGTGAAGAGTGAAGAGTGAAGAGTGAAGAGTGAAAGAAGAAAGGGAACAATGAAGAATGGAAAGGGATGAGTTTTTAAAATTTAAAGAGCTTTTATGATACATATTGTATTTGAGACACCGAATATGTTTGCGCTTAAAGCGGCTATTGAATTGGATGAAAGTTTGCAAGGAGAGGTCATTGAAATCAAAGATGACTATATGGTGGGTCCTTTGGCCAATGTCTATGAAACAGAAGGTTATCAGCAGCGCAGGGATTGGTGGAAAAACTTGTTGGAATTTTCTCCCTATGAAGACCAGATGAATATTGTGGATGATAAATTGGCCGTTCACCAATTGATCAGAACCTTAGAAGAAAATGAAACAGAAAAGGTTTGGATTTGGATGGGACAGAATGCGCATGATGTTTGTGGTTATTATTGGTTAATGCCCCAGTTACGTGCTTTTCAAGGTAGATTGGAAGTTTTGTACTTAAACAACCTGCCTTTTATCAATGAAAAAGGGAATATATTTTATCCTACCCATTTGCACGAGATTCAACCTAAGGAATTTTTAAAAGCAAAGAAATTGGCTAGGCCTATTACTTTGAGTGAGTTTGAATTAGATCCAGACGAATGGAAGAAAATCTGTTCTGAAAATGCAGGTGTGCGATTTTTAGAAGGAGGGAAAAAAATAGTTGGTAAACCAGATGCGTTTTTTGATGCAGATCTATTGCAAAATATTACCGGAGAATCTCAAAAACTAAACAAAGTCTTGAACAATACTTTGAACAAAATGAAAGTGAAAACGGGTGATGTTTACTTGGTATGGCGATTGATTGAATTGGGCAAACTTGGTAAACTAGATGTTCAAGGTGATTGGTCAAAGGGATGGAAAGAAATTACTGTGAAAATGGCAGGCGCAAAAGCTGCCGAAACTTTAACAGATGCAAATTGAGCAGATTCATCATATTGCCATTTTGACCAGTACGGACTTGTATGAAGCTTCCAAAGCTTTTTACACAGAGGTATTGGGTTTTACTGTCATCGCCGAAACTTATAGAGCAGAAAGGAATTCATACAAACTAGACCTAGCTTTAAATGGAAACTATCAAATAGAACTATTTTCTTTTCCAGAATATAAAGAAAGGGCTTCTTTTCCTGAATCAAAAGGCTTAAGACATTTGGCTTTTGCAGTAAAAGATGTTGCTAGCAGTAGGAATTGGTTAATTGACCATAGCGTTAGAACAGAAGAACTTAGGGTAGATGCGCTAACCAATAAGGAATTTGTATTTTTTTATGACCCCAATGGACAACCATTGGAATTATACCAATTGTGATGTCAGATCAAGTGAATATAATACCTATTCAAAAAATTGGAGAAGACCAACGTGGTAGCACTCATATTTTTGAAACAGATAGAACTGGTGAATTCATCATAGCCTATAGGAATAAGGGAAGTCTTAGTGGTAGACATTATCATAAAGGTAGGTCTGCCAATAAAAATCCTGAGAAGATCATCATCATGAAAGGTGTTGCTACCATTAACTGGATTGATACCCGAACTGGAGAAAAAGGTGTGGCAAAAGCCATCGCGCCAGCAATGGTGCAAATTCAGGCATTTGTATGGCATGAAGTACTGGCAGATGAAGATATGGTAGTGTTTGAACTAAACGCCTTGGCCGATGGTCAAGGAGATACTTTTCAATTAGAACAATAGTTAGACGTAAAGGATATTGTAGATATGGCCAAAGAGAAATTTGACAATCGGGTTAATGAAAATGAAACAGGGGTTCAGGGACAGTATAAAAACTGGTTCTTGGACTATGCTTCTTATGTGATATTGGAACGTGCGGTACCCGCTATTGAAGACGGTTTAAAACCGGTACAAAGAAGGATTCTCCACTCAATGAAAGAGATGGATGATGGTAGGTTTAACAAAGTGGCCAATATTATTGGTCAGTCTATGCAATACCATCCACATGGAGACGCCAGTATTGGTGACGCATTGGTGAACTTGGGGCAGAAAGATTTGTTAATTGATACCCAAGGTAACTGGGGTGATGTAAGAACAGGTGATGATGCTGCGGCAGCAAGGTATATTGAAGCTCGTTTAAGTAAGTTTGCACTAGAAGTTGCCTTTAATAATAAAACAACTGCTTGGTCATTGAGTTATGACGGTAGAAAAAACGAGCCCGTTACACTCCCCATGAAGTTTCCATTGTTATTGGCCCAAGGTGCTGATGGGATTGCAGTAGGGTTGTCTACCAAAATTTTACCCCATAATTT
Organism: Chitinophaga pinensis; assembly: GCA_943372255.1. GTDB lineage: Bacteria > Bacteroidota > Bacteroidia > Chitinophagales > Chitinophagaceae > Sediminibacterium > Sediminibacterium pinensis_M. The sequence goes on along the minus strand of CALRXZ020000082.1, from coordinate 10,959 downwards.
CAATGAGCTAATTGACGCCAGTATCAAATATTTACGCGGAAAGAAATTTGAACTGTATCCAGATTTTCAAACCGCGGGCATGATAGATGTCTCTAATTATAATGGGGGTAAACGTGGAGGCAAAGTGCGCGTAAGAGCTCATATAGAAGAGTTAGACAAGAAAACACTTGTCATTAAAGATGTGCCTTATAGCGTTACTACTACCCAGTTAATGGAAAGTATTACCAAGGCCAATGATCAAGGTAAAATCAAGATTAAAAAAGTAATTGACGTTACGGCCAAAGACGTAGAAATACAAATTGATTTAGCGGCAGGTATTTCTACTGATATTACTATTGATGCTCTTTACGCATTTACAGATTGTGAGATTAGTCTTTCTCCCAATGCTTGTGTAATTGTTGAAGATAGACCTCAATTCTTAGGCGTACAGGATTTATTAACAGTCTCTGCTGAGAATACCAAGAAGCTTTTGAACCGTGAGTTAGAAATTAAATTGGCGGAACTAGAAGACAAATGGCATTATACTTCTTTAGAAAAAATCTTCTTTGAAGAAAAGATCTACAAAGAGCTGGAACAAAAACATGAAACCTGGGATAAAGTGATTGAAGCCATTGACAAAGGATTTAATCCATTTAAGAAAAGGTTGAAACGTGAGATCCAGCGTGAAGATATTCTTAAACTAACTGAGAAGCCAGTTAGGAGAATCTACAGATTAGATATCAATGAACTCAATGAGCAGATAAAATCAATTGAAGCTGAGATTCAACAGGTGAATTTTGATTTGGAACACCTGACCGATTTTACAGTGGCTTATTTTGAAAACCTTCAAAAAAAATACGGAAAAGGTAGAGAGCGCAAAACTGAAATCAAAGAATTTGATACCATTCAGGTGAAGCATGTGGCCATAGCCAATACTAAATTGTATTTAAATAGGGAAGAAGGATTTATAGGAACCAGTTTGAAAAAAGACGAGTTCTTAGCCGACTGTTCTGATTATGACGATATCATTGCATTTACCAAGTCTGGTAAGATGAAAGTGGTAAAAGTTTCTGACAAAGTTTTTATAGGTAAAGACATTATATATGCTGCCGTATTTCAAAAGAATGACGAGCGTACCACTTATAATATGGTCTACTTAGACGGTGCTTCTGGAACTAGCTATGCCAAAAGATTCAATGTAACGGGCATTACCCGAGACAAAGAATATGACCTGACCAAGGGTGCTGAAAAAAGCAAAGTGCATTATTTTACTGCCAACCTTAATGGTGAAGCAGAAGTGTTAAAAGTGGTGCTAAGTCCAAACTGTACAGCCAGAATCAAGGAATTGGATTTTTACTTTGAAGAATTGGAGATCAAAGGTAGAAGTAGTATGGGTAATCAAGTTACCAAGTATCCTATTAAATCTGTCAAACTTAAAGAAGCTGGTAGAAGTACTTTAGCAGGTAGAAAACTTTGGTTTGATGACAAGTTTGGCAGGTTAAATACAGAGGGCAAGGGACAATATTTAGGAAGTTTTGAAGACGAGAAGCTCTTGGTCATTTACCAAGAAGGGGCTTATGAATTAACTGACACAGAACTCTTGCAACGCTTTGAACCAGACAAGATTTTAATGATTGAAAAATTCAATCCAGACAAAATCTTAACAGCTGTGTATTTAGATAATGACAAACAGCAGTTTAATATCAAACGCTTTAAAATTGAAACTACCACGCTAAAGAATAAGTTTCTTTTTATCAAAGATGGTGATGGAAATAGACTAGAAGCAGTTAGTTCTGATGAAGCACCTGTTTTGGTGGTACAGTCTGGCAAAGGAGCCATGGTGCGCAAAGCCAAATTCAAAGTGGCCAATATGGTAGAAGTAATGGGCTGGAAAGCTGTAGGTGCTAAACTTACAGATTATAGCAAAACAATAGAAATGTCTTGGGAGCAACAACCTAAGGATGAAAACCCTCAACCAGAATTGTTTTAGGGATACTGTTTCTTAACTTTTAGTTTCAAAGTGGCGCTCTTAGAGAAGTCACTTTGAAGCAGGAGTTGGTATTCTTTTTGACCATCCCTTACAATTAATGCGGCAGTATTGGGTGGAATCATACCCAGGTTTTCTGCAAACATAGACAATTCATTAAACTCTTTTGTTGGGTCAAGCTGAAGGTTCACTTTAATAGAACGGTGATTGAGCATGGTTTTAGCCAATACCTCTTTTCCATTTAAATGTAGAGAAACTGAGTCATAATCAATGGTGCCATTGTCATAGATTTCTACCCGAATATGGTCATTGTCTAATTCAATTTCTCTGATATAAGTTTTCAATCTGGTTTCTACAATAGGTATTGTATCCTTTATTGGCAATGGTTGCTCGGTCAGATTTTTAGTTGAGGTTGTTGAGGTAGTTACCAGCGCTATTGTTGGAATTGTATTAGAAACGGGTTTTTCGTTTTTATTGTTTGAAAGCAAATCATTGTTATTAACCACAGATTCTTTTGCAGCAATAGATTTAGGAACTTTTGTTTTGGTCATTTCATTTCCTTTAGTGGTTTCATTTTTTGCTTGACCAATTTTAGTGGTATCAATTTTGGTTTTATCATTTTTATTGCTATCAATTTTTACTTTAATTTTTTGTTTTGCAATAACTTGTGAATCAACCTTAGGTGAATTAATGAATTTGTTCTCAATTTTTTTATCCATTGCCAAAAAGTCTGGTTCATCTTCAATAACCGCAGTATCAATTGGGTTTCCCATACTTCTAAGAAACCGGTATTTAATATCTGGAACCATATATTGGAATTCTGGTTTGCTATATAATAATCCATTAAGTACAGAAGCGGTTTTTGAAACCCTTAACTCAAATCTTCCAGTCATTACAGTTTCAACAGATTTGCGCGTATCATTGGATCTATAAAATATTACTGGTAGCCCTCTAAGTATTAAAATGCGGGTTTTTTTATCAAAATCACCTTCAATCTTATTTGATTTTTGACTGTCTTTAAAAAAGTAGTTAAACTCTCCTTTTACTTGTTTCCCGTCCTGTTTAAGAATCATTTCGGTCATATAATTATCGGATTCATCATCCATCTGTACCCGGCCAATCCCATACCATTTACCTTCTACGGATTGGGCATTAGCTTGACTGCCAATTCCGAATAGCATGAGCAGGAACCACAAAAAACCGCATTTTGGCATAGTAGCGAAAATAAAACAAGTCAAGAAGGAACTGTACAAAACTTGCTAACAGGTCTGAGTAAGCCAAATGGTTTTATGGACTGTTTGTAGGCATCTATTTAAACAATCGTACTTTTGTGGCATTAATGAATATTATGGAAAAGATAAGAGTAGGTGAATACAATGAATTGCGGGTAGATAGAAAAGTGGATTTTGGCTTTTATCTTGATGATGGAGCAGAAGGCATTTTGCTGCCTATCAGGTTTGTACCTGAAAATTTGCAAGTGGGTGATATGCTAAAAGTTTTTATTTATCATGATTCTGATAACCGCTTGATTGCCACTACACAAGAACCTTTTGGGGTAGTTGGAGATATTGTTAAACTCAAAGCCGTAGAACTAACCAGACAGGGTGCTTTTTTAGATTGGGGTTTGATGAAAGACATATTTGTTCCAGCATCTAAACAACTAGCTGGAATGCGTGTAGGAGGTGAATATCTTGTAAAGATCTATTTGGATGAAATGACGGGTAGGGTAGCCGCTACTGAAAAAATAGATTTTGGTCTAAATAATGAGGAATTAACCGTTAAGGAAAAAGAAATTGTATCCTTGATTGTGTACCGTAAAACAGAGCTTGGTTATGCCATGATTATCAATAACAGACATATTGGTTTATTGCATAGCAATGAAATTTATAGAGAAATGGTGATTGGAGAAAAACTAGAAGGTTTTATCAAAACCATTAGAGCAGATCAAAAAATTGACGTGGTATTGGGTAAACCAGGGTTTCAAAAAGTGGAAGACGAAACTGGGAAAATCTTGCGTTTATTGGCTGAAAACAATGGATACTTGCCATATCATGATAAATCTGATCCAGAAGACATTTATGCATTTTTTGGAATGAGTAAGAAAGTATTTAAGATGACAACGGGTAATTTATACAAACAACATAAGATTGCATTTACCAAGACAGGTATTCAATCTATAGCTTCTGAATAAATTGGGTTGGCTCATATTTACTTATTTTAACATTACTTAAGCAATTACTTACTAGTTGGTAAGTTCTAATGCACTAGCTTTGCAAACTCAAAACCGGGTAGCTGTATCTCTTCCTTCTTTGGATGATTACCAACCGCCTTCTAACGATTCTGGTTCTTACTTAAGTACCCCGGTTGTATTTACTAATTGTAATTAAAAATGGAAAGTATCATGAGAAATGACACTAAGACTGCCGTAGTGCAGATGGAAGCCAATGTTTTGGCTGAATTGTTGACAGAAGTAAAAGAAACCATTGCTAGTGATATCAATCTGAATGTGTTGGTTTCTAAAAAACACCGTTATGGGATTGTAGACCTCTGGAATATGAGACGCAATAGCAGAACCGCTTCTGGAAGAAGAAGCCAAAGAGCTTATTAAAAAAATAATCCCACCTAATATGGTGGGATTATTTTTATACCAATGCCTCATATAATATTTCAATAGGATGCTGTGATTTTTTAGCCAAACCATCTTTGATTTGATGTCTACAGCTGGTGCCTGTTGCAGCAATTAATACATCTTCGGGTTGTTTTCTAATGGTAGGTAATAAAACCAATTCACTAATTTGTTGAGAGAGTTCAAAATGCTCTTTCTCATAACCAAAAGATCCCGCCATACCACAGCAACCAGAAGGTATAAGTGATACCTGGTAATTGGCTGGGGCAGCTAGAATTTGTAAACTAGCATCCATGGAAGCCACCGATTTTTGTTGGCAATGTCCATGCAATTGAATATTCTTCTTGTTTTGAGTAAACTGTGAGGTTTGAATATTTCCCTTTGTCAATTCTTTCGCCAAGAATTCATCAATCAACAATGCTCGCTTGGCCAATGTTTTGGATGCCTCAAATAAATGGTCATCTACTAAATCTGGATATTCATCTCTGAAACAAAGTATGGCCGAAGGTTCAATGCCTATGAGTAAATGATCATCATTGACAATAGTTGAAAGCATTGCCACATTGGTATTGGCAAATTTCTTTGCGTCTCTGATTAATCCCTTAGACATACTTGCCCTGCCGCTTTCTACATGTTTGGGTATACTAACTTCATAACCTAATTTCTCAAGGAGCAGTATGGCTTTAATGCCAATTTCTGTGTCATTATAATTGGTAAACTCATCACAGAACAAATAGACTTTACGACCATTGTTGTTTTGTGGTTTTTGGTGTTTAGAAAACCAGGCTTTTAAAGTTTGATGATGTAAAGTAGGTAAGGAGCGGTTAGGCGCAAATCCCACCGTTTTTTTAATCAGACCACTAATGATTTTATTGGTGATCATAAAATTGTACAATCCCGGTACCAAGGACCCTATTTTTGATAAAGTAGCAAAATTTGCTATTAACCTAGATCTTAGTGGCACCCCATTCTCATCATAATAGTGTTGTAAGAATTCTGCCTTTAATTTGGCTATGTCTACATTTGAAGGACATTCAGACTTACAACCCTTGCAACTCAAGCAAAGATCCATGACATCATAAATCTCTTTATGGTTAAACCTGTTGATCTTGTCAGAATGTGTTAAGAACTCCCTTAAAATATTGGCCCTAGCCCTAGTAGTATCTTTTTCATTTCGCGTTGCCATAAACGAGGGGCACATAGTACCACCTGATAAAGCTGTCTTTCTGCAATCCCCAGAGCCATTACATTGTTCTGCGTGTTGTAACACGTCTTGATCATGATAGCGGAAAACGGTATTGAACTTGGGTGTTTGCTGTCCAGGTTCATAACGTAGCATGGAATTCATGGAAGGAGTATCTACAATCTTGTTGGGATTAAAAATATGTTTTGGATCCCACAGGTTTTTGACCTGTTTTAAAAGCGCATAGTTTTTGGGCCCCACCATTTGCTCAATAAATTCTCCTCTTAGTCTTCCATCTCCATGTTCGCCACTGAGTGACCCATCATATTTTTTAACCAGAGTAGCAATCTCTTCAGCAATCACTCTAAACAGTCTATTGCCTTCTTCAGTTTTTAAATTGATAATGGGTCTAAGATGAATTTCTCCAGAACCCGCATGGGCATAATGTACAGAATACAAACCATGCTTTTTTAAGATCTCATTAAAGTCGCGGATATAAGCTGGAAGATCATGCACATCAACTGCGGTATCTTCAATAACTGGTACTGCTTTTGCATCTCCAGGAAGATTGCTCAATAGGCCCAAACCAGCTTTTCTCAAAGTCCAGATCTTTTTAGTATCGGCACCAAAAAGCAATGGGAAATGATAACCCAATCCAGCATCACGCATGTCTTTTTCAACAGATGCTGCCAAGGACTGAATTTCTTCTCTGGTTTCTTTTGCAAATTCAATCACTAAAATGGCACCAGGATCACCTTGTACAAAAAAGCGATTCTTACGTTGTTCAATATTGTCCTTGGTACATTCTAAAATATAATGGTCAATCAATTCACTAGCACTAGGACCATATTGCAAAGCAATTAGGTTGGCTCTTAATGACTCATCAATGCTATTAAAGTGCACGCAGAGCAATCCAATCTCCTTAGGAGGTTGGGGAACTACATTTAATTTGATTTCAGTAATAAATGCTAATGTTCCTTCAGACCCAGCAATCAATTTGCAAAAATTAAAATTGGCTTCACCAGCAGTAAATGGTGCAGAGTCTAATAATACATCAATAGCATAACCCGTATTCCTGCGTTCTACTGTTTTTTTTGGGAATTCTTTTCTAATTTCTACTTGGTTATCATAATTACTCAACATGCTTCTGGTAGATCTATAAATGGCACCTTCCAGTCCATCTAAATCACATTTTGTATGGAATTCGTCTAAGGTAAGGGCACCAAATATTGCTTCGGAACCATCACTAAGTAAGGCTTTCACTTCTAACAAATGCTCTCTGGTACTTCTATAAACTACCGAATTAGAACCACAAGAATTATTTCCCACCATGCCACCAATCATGGCTCTATTTGCTGTAGAAGTTTCTGGACCAAAAAACAGTCCATGGGGTTTGAGATAAAGGTTTAATTCGTCTCTAATAACCCCAGGTTGTACTCTAACCCAATGTTCATCCTTGTTTAATTCAAGAATGGCTGTGAAATATTTGGATACATCTACTACAATTCCACTTCCAACCACCTGTCCTGCTAAAGAAGTACCAGCGGTTCTAGGAATGAGTGAGGTTTGGTGTTGATTAGCAAACTTTATAAGTTGTTTAATACCTTTTTCAGACTTGGGCATGGCTACGGCCAAAGGCATTTCCCTATATGCTGAAGCATCCGTAGCATAAAGGGTTCGCATGGTTGTATCAAAAAATAAGTCTCCGTCAAATTCCTTTTTAAACTGTGTTAATTGCTGCTCCATTATGTCTGTTTACCTACTGTTCAATGTTTGCGAATTTACAACCTTTCTTTTTTAGAGATTAAATAGGTTTTTTTTTAAATATACCCGATAGTTGGTATTGTTTAGCTATTTAAAACATTGTTCTTTTACATTATCAAAGACGATTGCTTGAACCCATAGTTCGGGTATCGGTTATTTGAGTGAATTTTTAATCTGTACCCTTTTTACGTATTAGTTAGCTCCCAATGTAATAACGGTTTTCCGCAAGGAAGACCGTTATTTTTTTGTAGGAACAAACATAGGTCCAGCAAAACAAGGGTAAGCCCTGATTTTATAGATTCCATCTTCATAATAAGCTTCTGACCAACAGTATTTGGATCCTGGTGTATCATCATTTTTCATTTGTGGAACATACCAAAGTACCAAGTCAGTTTGAAGAATATTTTCTGGTTTGGGGTCTATGAATTTTTCAGGTCCTTGTTGATAGTCTGTGTTGCAACAAGGTCCAATGGTTAACATATCAGTGGCACCTTCATCCTTGTCTAAATGGTTCTTGGATACATAGAAATAGGCATTGTCTCCTCGGCCTCCATCATTAAATTGTCCCTGCCCTGGTTGAATAAAGTAGCCGTCCTGCCCATTGGTATTGATACGGTATTGACTGCCATCTTTGTCATACTGAGTAAGACTATTTTGTAATTGCCAGCCCTCTTTTGTCCAAGGTTTCCAACTTGCTTGCTGCCATTCAAAAAAGTTTTGTTGATTACCAGCAAAAGCAATTCTAAATACAGGTCTATAGGTGCCGTTATTGCCACAACCTCGGCCAATACTGGCACAACTAACCCTGAATCTTCCGTCTTTGTAAAAGAAATAACGCTGTGAGTAACTGTAATTACAAGGTGCAGGCCAAAGCTCGCTAAAGTATTTTTGTTCCAAAACAAATCCAACAGTAGAATCGCCTTCTACTAAATCAAAAATTTGTGGTGGTTCTGTAGCCACTACTGCAGATTGACTAAAGATGGGGCATCCCACAGCATCACTATAACCAAAACCTTCCGTGCCAGAATAACTAACATGCCAATCCACTAATTTGGCACTATTCAAAACCCTTTTGGGACCATACTGTACATTACTAATCATCAAGCCATCAGAACTAGTGAGTAAGTAATCCATTTGCCAACCAAATTTCTTGAGTTGATTTACTTTATCGCAAAAGCAATCGGCAATGTTTTCATTTTGTAACCTTCTTTCTGTCATAGGTGTTTTCAAACTGTCATCTCCTGTTTTGGTCCATCTTACTCCTACAACTCGGTTATCGGTTAAATCAACAATAGCCCACAATGCCCTTGTGCCTTGTACAAATGTAGGCGCCACACATAAGTGCATACTTCGCTCACATTTAGTTCTATTCAAAGCCGTTCTAGTAGAACTCATAATGGCTTGATTCATGCCTGGTTTAAATCCCAATGCTTTCTCTACCTCAGGAGAATGAATGGCAATGGTTGTGGCCAAGTCAACAAGTCTCTTGGGTAAGTCAGGTTGGGTCTGCGGATAATGAGTAACTGACAAAACTTTCTCTGAAAAAATATCTATTATCCCAACGGTTGTTAGATTAAAAGCATAATTGTACATTTCAACTCTGGCAAGGGTTCCAGGCAAAAAAGGTGTTCCTGGTTTTACATCGCCCGGCCGGGCTGGATAAACCCCAAAAATTTCATTAAAGAGTTTTTTCTTATCAGCTTTATTTTTTACGTACAGTGTGAAAATGCTGTCAGATATAGCTATTTGTTGTGCCAACATAAAATTGGAAGGTGCATTGGGAATTTCCAATAATTTCACCGGCATTTCCAGACTCAATGTTGCTTTGATTTCTTTTTTTCTCTCTAGTGCATATTGGTTAGTATCTGTACTTGCAGGTTCTAACAATCCCTTTTTGAATTCGTTTACATAACCTCCTGTTGGAAGCACCGGTTTGGTTTTCTTCCCAGTCTGAGCCAATAACAAAAAGGGCATAAATATTAGGACAATCAAAATACTTGTGTAGCCTAGTTTTGAAAAATGATTTTGTATCATACTAGTATCTTTTAAACGGATCTTTCCAATGTTCTAAATGTAAGTTACTGGTGTCAGTTAATGCATTTAAAAAAGCCAATAACTGTTGTTTTTCTGTACTGCTCAATTGAAAACCTTTGATCAACTTACTTTTGTTGGGGTGCTTAGTTCCATCACCTTTAAATGGCCCATCTGAAATAGTTCTTCCTCCAGCAGTATAAATGTCAATCATTTCAGAAATGGTTTCAACCGAGCCGTTATGAGTATAAGGTGCTGTAAGCATCACATTCTTTAAAGAAGGGATTCTAAATTTTCCACGATCTTCATCTTTGCCAGTATAATCAAAAAGTCCTTGATCTCCTAAAGGGTATTTACCCGCTAGATTGTATAATCCTGTATTGGCATAGACCAATTCTTGGTGTTTAGAAAGTGTTGGCTTATCATGACAACTGGCGCATTGTAGCCTTTCTGATTGGTATAATTTAAGACCCGCCATTTCTTGTTTATTCAATGCTTTTTTATCTCCTTTTATATAACGTTCATACTTGGAATTAAAACTAGTTAGCGTTGTCTCATAAGCTGCAATGGCATTGATAATATTATCTATTTGAATGGGTGAGGGTTGATTAGGAAAAGCTTCTTTAAAAGCTTTTTGATAATAGAAATCTGCTGCAATATGACTCAAGACAAGGCTTTCATGCCCCTTGATCCCTAATTCTCTAGGGTCCTCATTGAACATGGGATTGCGCATCTGTTGTGTTAAATTATGAATACTAGTATCGGCCCAGGTTAAGTAGCGCAAGAATGAAACATTGATTAGAGAGGGTGCATTGTGTTTAACATTAAATCCATCAGTGCCTGCAGATGTTCTATATCCATCTGAAAAGCAAAACTTTGGATCATGACAAGAAGCGCATGATTTTTGTTGGTTATAGGAGAGTCGATTGTCAAAAAACAACCACCTACCCAAGGCTGTTTTTGCTGTTGCAACATTTTTATTTGGCTGATTTTTTTTACTAGTATTAACTACATAAAATGAACAAACCAACATCATTAAACCTATTATGACAATACCAAAACTGGTTTTTTGAATTTGAGGCAAGTATGAACAGTTCATGTACAAGTATTAATACAAATTTACCAATTCCCATTTTTTAGCACTTTGATTCCATTTGAATTCATAGACGGTTTCTGGCTTTTCACTAGATGCTTGCAAATTATAATTGAATGCAATTCCATTTATTGATAGCAAACCATTTGAATATCTGATTTTTCTAGCTTTATCATCGCCCCTTGGGCCCAGACCTTCCAAACTCAATTCTTTTTGTATGCTGGTTTTCTGGAATTTGCCATTTTTATTAATGATTACTGACCAGATTTCTCCCGTTCTAGCTTTTCCAAATAAAA
>CALRXZ020000081.1:0-17766 GCA_943372255.1 Chitinophaga pinensis | reverse complement strand
CCAGCTTGTCGCCGTTTTCTTTGGTGATTTCCAACGCGTTGAAAATCTCAGGAAGGGTGTTGTCGTCAGGAAAATGTACGTCAACTACCGCACCGATAATCTGTTTGATTTTACCTTTTGTAGCCATTTCTGGAGAGATATATAGGTTTAAAAATGTACTGAAATCCAATCAAAATAAATATCTTGATTTGGCCGCAAAGGTAAGGGATAGAACGTTTCAAAAAAGCCCATTTTGCATAAAATCTGGCGATTTTTTACACAAATTCCCCAATCCAAGGCTTTAGGCCGTTAATAGCTGGTACAAGAGGGCAGCCAATACGGCTCCTATAATGGGACCAACTACGGGAATCCAACTATAACCCCAATTACTGCTACCCTTCCCTTTAATGGGTAAAATGCTGTGCATAATTCTTGGACCAAGGTCACGAGAAGGATTAATGGCATACCCTGTTACTCCTCCCAAACTGAGACCAATGGCCAAGACCAATAAACCGGCGGGGAGGGCGTCAAGCGGCCCCAAACTATTGGCGCCTTTGATCATGAACAAACCACCCAGAATCAACACAAAAGTGCCAATTGCTTCACTAAATAAGGCGTGAAAAGTTCCATTAATAGCGGGACTTGTGGCAAAACAGGCCAATTGATCATCTGCATTGGTAGCTGCGTCAAAATGTTGCTTATATAAGAACCATGCCAATCCAGAACCCAACATAGCACCCAATAATTGGGCTAAGATATAGATAGGCACTAAGGACCACTCAAATTTACCAGCCACAGCTAGCGCAATGGTTACTGCAGGGTTTAAATGCGCCCCACTTACAGAAGAAACGCTAAAAACACCAACAAATACGGCCATGCCCCAACCTAATGTAATGGCCAAAAGCCCACCCCCATTTCCCTTGGTTTTTGGGAGAACCACATTGGCAACTACACCCTGACCTAATAATAATAATATGGCTGAACCAAGCAGCTCACCTACAAAAGGAGTCATATAGCAAAGCATTTATCACTGAATATACAAAAAATTATAACCTCCAATAAAAACTAGCTAAGGTCTCAGCAGCTTCTTTTTTATAAAATGCTTTTATATCAAATAAGTTGAGGCAATTGTTCTTTGAAATGGAAACAAGCTTTTCCAAATCAAGGCTAGCAAAAATTTGGTGTTTGACTGCCAAAATAATGGCATCATATTGCAACTCATTATTTAGCTCAGCTAAAATGGGGAATTCAGGATGCTCATAATTTGTTTTACAAACCAGAGGATCATAAATATCTACCGTTAAGGAGTAATTATTTAATTCTTGAACAATATCAAAAACCTTACTATTTCTAGCATCTCCAATATTTTCTTTAAAAGCACAACCCAAGATTAATACCCTAGACTTTGTAATGGGTTTCTCTTGCTGTATCAAGGTCTTCACCAATTTCTCAGCAATAAATTTTCCTATTTCATTATTGACTAATCTACCAGAATGAATCACCCTAGGTGTATAACCTAAGGATTCTGATTTAAATGTTAGGTAATAAGGGTCTACTCCAATACATTGCCCTCCAACTAAACCAGGTTCAAAAGGCAAAAAATTCCATTTGGTACCTGCTGCTTCCAATACGTCTCTTGTATCAATTCCTATTCTGTCAAAAATCAAGGCTAACTCATTTACAAAAGCAATATTCAAATCGCGTTGGGTATTTTCAATAACCTTAGCAGCTTCCGCAATTTTTATAGATTTTGCTTTGTAAACACCAGCATTAATAACAGAGCCGTATAATTCGGCTAAACGTTCTTTGGTTTCTTCTGTATCCCCAGCAACTATTTTTTGAATACTATCAATGGGTCTGCTTTTATCTCCTGGGTTTATCCTTTCAGGAGAATATCCAACATTAAAATCAAGTTTCCATTTCAAACCACTTTTTTGCTCCAAAATAGGTATACAGATCTCTTCCGTTAACCCAGGATAAACAGTACTTTCAAAAACAACTGTCATCCCTTTTTGTAGGATGGAAGATATCATGGAAGTGGCCAATTTTAATGGACCAAGATCAGGCTTATTTTGTTCGTCTATATTAGTTGGAATTGTAACTATTAAAAAACTACAACCCAATAAATTGTTCAATTCATTTGAGAAATTCAAAGAATTCAAAGAAACAACTTCATAAAGACCTGTTGGATCAATCCCCTTTTGTAATAACTGTATTTTATGTAGGTCAATATCAAATCCTTCCACCTGGTACTGCTGAGCAAATAAACAGGCCAAAGGAAGACCTACATAACCAAGACCAATGATGCCAATTTTCGAATTCATCAATTAAAGATAAAACATACTACTCGGTTACCAACTCATTGCAGCATTAACCGCTTTTTTCCAGCCCTTACCCAATTCTTCACGCTGTTCTGCGGGCATTTCAGGACTAAACACCCTTTCCATCTGCCATTGGGCCTGAATTTCTTCTAAACTAGACCAGAAACCCACGGCTAAACCGGCCAAATAGGCTGCGCCGAAGGCCGTTGTTTCTATCACCACAGGTCTAACCACCTTGGTGTCTAGCATATTACTTTGAAATTGCATTAATAAGTTATTGGCGGTTGCGCCCCCGTCTACCCTGAGTTCTTTTACGGAAATTCCCGAGTCGGCTTCCATGGCTTTGAGTACATCCATGGTCTGATAAGCAATACTATCAAGGGCAGCACGGGCAAAATGCGCACCGGTGGTACCGCGGGTAATTCCTACAATGGTACCGCGTGCGTGTTGGTTCCAATAAGGGGCCCCTAGACCGGCAAAAGCTGGAACCACATAAACACCACCACTATCTGGCACTTCTGCAGCAAGGGTTTCTACTTCAGATGCGGTTCTAATGATTTTTAAGCCATCGCGCAGCCACTGAACAACGGCACCAGCAATGAATACACTTCCTTCCAGGGCATAATGGGTAACCCCATTTACCTGCCAAGCAATGGTTGTTAATAAGTTATGTGTTGAGGGAACGGCTTTTTCACCCGTATTCATGAGCATAAAACAGCCCGTTCCATAGGTGTTTTTAACCATGCCAGGCTGGGTGCACATTTGTCCAAACAGGGCTGATTGTTGGTCACCAGCAATACCAGCAATGGGAATACTATGCGCGGTAAGAATATGTTGGGTATGACCATAGACTTCGCTGCTACTTTTAACGGTAGGGAGCATGGCCGCAGGAATGTCAAAAATGCTAAGCAATTCCTGATCCCATGCAAGTTCATGTATATTAAAGAGCATGGTTCTAGAAGCATTGGAAACATCGGTCACGTGCACTTGGCCATTGGTTAGTTTCCAAACCAGCCAAGTATCAATTGTACCAAAACAGAGTTCTCCTTTTTCAGCCTTTTCCCTAGCTCCTGCTACATTGTCTAAGATCCACTTGGCCTTGGTGGCTGAGAAATAAGCGTCAATAACCAAACCCGTTTTTTGTTGAATTAATTTGTCCTTGCCTTGGGCTTTAAGGCTATCGCAGAACTCCGCAGTTCTTCTATCCTGCCAAACAATGGCGTTGTGTATGGGTTGACCAGTGGCTTTGTCCCAAACCACGGTGGTTTCACGTTGGTTGGTAATGCCAATGGCAGCAATGTCTTTTACAGTAAGACCAGCTTTGATAATGGCTTCCGCAGCTACGCCCAATTGGGTGCTCCAAATTTCATTGGCATCGTGTTCTACCCAACCAGGTTGAGGAAAAATTTGCGTGAATTCTTTTTGGGCTACCGCAATAATGGATCCTTGTTTGTCAAAAACAATGGCGCGGCTACTAGTGGTTCCTTGGTCAAAGGACAAGATATATTGAGACATGGCAAGTATTTGACCCAAGATATTATAAAACCATCAAAAATCAACGGCGAGATTTGAGCCAAGATTCGGGGTTTAGCGGTGTGGCTTTTTCATTGTTGACCATGAACAACAAAGAACCTTCTCCATCCAGCCCATTGCCAGATCGGCCAAGAACAGAACCGGCTTTTACTTCTTGCCCAACTGATACAGTAATATTAGACAAGTGGCTATAACTAGTAAAGTATTTACCGTGTTTTACAAAAACTACTTGATCCCCGCCAATATCACCGGCATAGGTAACAATCCCATCGGCAACGCTTTTAATAGCAGAACCAGAAGGCAAAGCAATTTCAATACCATCACTTTTCTGAACCAGTTTGGTTCCAGGAATATTTTCTGTACCAAAACGCGTGGTTACAACACCCGCGTCTACAGGCCAAGGCAGTCTACCTTTGTTGTTCTCAAACTTAATAGAGGTTTCTCTTCCTTCAGGGGTAGTCTCTAATGCTGAATAAGAACGGTTATTGTCTTTGGGAGCAGTTGCAACACCTGTTACGGTTTCATTACCCAGTTTGGGTCTGTTATTGGGAGAAGGTGTATTTTCTTTAGGGGGTGCCGGTGCCGTTGGCGATGCAGCTGGTTTATTAGCACTTGCAGAGGCCGCACGCTTTTTCTCGTCATCAATGGCTTTTTGCTGGGCCAATTTAGCCCTTCTATTGGCTTCTTCGGTTTCCCTGCGGATAATGGCCGTCATGGCCTGTTGCATTTTTTGACGTTGCTTCTCCTTGTCCTTGATTTGATTACCAATTTCACGCTCCTTGCTCTTGAGCTGTGCTACAACTTGGTCCTGTTCTTTCTTATCGTCTTGCAAGTCTTTGAGCTGTTCACTTTGTTTTACCAATGTGGCACTCATTTCCTTTTTATTAGAACTCAATGAGCCTATTTTTTCCTTTAAGTAAGACTCTGTTTTGGCAATGGTATTGGCCTGGGTTTCCCTATTTTGTCTATAACTCTTTAAGTAGGTAATGCGCTTAACGGCGTCATTAAAATCGTCCGCAGAAAAAAGGAAATTCAGGTATTCATAACTACTTCTATTCTTGTAAGCAAAGACAATACTCTTGGCGTATTTAATTTTTAATGTATCCAGTTCCTTACCAAGCCTATAAATATCGCGTTCATTGTTAAAAATGGTCTCGTCTAACTGGCGAACCTGTTTGTTAATGGTATTGACCAAGTCTTCCCGCTGATTAATTTTCTTCTTGATAATGGCCAATTGCTTCAGAGACAATTTCTTGTTGTTCTGGGTCTGAATCATCATACTGTTCAATTCTGCCAACTCACGCCTAAGATCCTGCTCTTTTTTTTGCAAGTCTTCTCTTGTTCCCTGCGGCTGCTGAGAATAAGCCAAAGTACTAATGGCTAGTGTGATAAACAATATGATGCTAAACCTTTTCAACATAGTCTTGAATGCCCTTATTTTTTGCCCTTTGTTGCCGCTTTTGGTGTTGGTTTCTTGGTTTTATAATTCTTAGGAATCTCAAACCTATAAGCCATGGGCTCATTAAAATTGTATTGCTTGAACTCTAGACCAATATCCAGTTTTGACTTTTCAGAAACAGAAATTTGCCGATTGGTGGAGAACTGATACCCGTTCACATTTACATAATCACTTAACGTAATATCGCAGGTCCTATTGCGTTGGTCATCTACATCATCCAGCTTGCTGTGTAAGACTTTGAACTCTGTATTGTCTAAAGTAACCAGGTTCTTGAACTGATCACCCACCATATATACTAGTAACTGAGAAATTCCTGACTTGTAAGAGACCACATTACTGTCTAAAAAGATGGGGTTACCCACCAAAATGTCTTGCAGGGTTTTAAAATCAAAAGGAATATGGGTTTCTTCTTGTAAGTAGCTAATGGTCTGGTATTGAATAGATTTCTCACCCTTGGTTCTCACCAAAATCACAGAATCCTTGTTTACAAAGATGTTCATGACTACGCCATAAGGCGATACGGCTATTTTCACAAATAAGGCACTGTCTTTCTTAAGACTTACATAGGCCGTCATTTTTTGAGAATTCTCGGCACCTTCATAGTCAACGTTAATCTTGGCATTAAAGGTTTTATAATCCACCCTTTTTCTCACCAATTTGCCCATGATATCTTTAACAATGGCCGCAGAATCTACTTTGGGGGCTTCCGCAATGACAACGGTTTGGGCCGTATCTTTTTTGAAAATGGTGGTTTCCATTTTCTGCACTTTTTTTACGGATTTACAAGCCGCAAATACCATTATCAGAATTAGGATCCTTATGATTTTTTTCTGCATGATTATTTTTTTCCTGTATGACCAAAGCCTCCAGCGCCTCTAGCCGTTTCATTAATTTGATCTGTTAAATTCCATTTAGCCTTTATAACTTCTGCAAAAACTATTTGAGCAATTCTATCTCCAGAATGAATAGTTTGATCTTCCGTAGAAAGGTTAATCAAAATCACTTTCAATTCACCCCTATAATCAGCATCAACGGTACCGGGAGAATTTAGACAAGTAATGCCCTGTTTTAGGGCCAAACCACTCCTAGGCCTCACTTGAATTTCGTATCCGTCAGAAAGCTCTACAAATAAACCAGTAGGAACTAAGGCTCTTTCCATAGGACTTAGTACAAGGGAACTATCTAAAAAAGCCCGAATATCCATACCCGAGGAGCCATCGGTAGCGTATTCTGGCAAAGCATTATTAGATTTATTGATAATATTAAATACGGGTTGGCTCATTCAAGCAAATGTAGGAAAGAATAGAGAGTAAATTTTGAAATATAACGTTAATCCCAAATCTGCTATCTAAAAAAATTGCTTTTTTGACAAGCCCAAAAGGCCGTTGAATTACATACATATAGCGTATAATTATCTCAACTTTTCTATCCAAAATGAAGAAGGCTCAGAGTCCATTTTTAAATGAATCAAGACTTTTTTTGCTTCCTCAAAATTGGTTTTCACCAAATGATTTGCAGCAAATAATATCTTAAACCCTTCATTATTATATAAGAAAGCCTCTAATAAATACTGCTCATTCCAAAAGCGCATTTTTTGGGTAAGCCATTCCTGCGGATAATGTCTAGGAGTAAAAATGTCGTGAATATGAATGATCACCCCTTTTTGGAGAACCGGAAGAATCTGAAAATAGATAAACAACAAATCATTGCCTGGTCTAATAATATGGGAACTATCTATGAAAAGGAGATCATTGGCTTCTAAAGATGCAAACAAGCTAGTGGGCAAGGTTTCCACTTGTTTCCTTATAACTGTAATTCCCTCAACCTTATCAAGAAAGGGCATTTCAAAGGGCTCAATACAGGTTAATGCGCAATCAAAACCATCCGCTCTATTTTTTTCGATTGCCAACAAACTAAGTTTGGTGCTATAACCTGATCCAATTTCAAGGATTTTTCTGGGTTTTTTATTTCTGATGATTAAATAATATAGCTCCGCATCCCCAGCTCCAAAATTGGGGTTGTGAACATAAAACCCTTTATCACCAGATTTTTCGGCATCTAATTCCGCCAATTCTTCCAATTTGTCTAAAGACTGTAATTGAACCAACTGTTCTACGGTGTTGATAGCAATGGGTAGGTCTCTTATTTGGCTTGCGTCAAAATCAGCCCCATATAAAAACTTGGGTTCATAATAATGATTCCGAATGGGAAAAACACCCCACCTCTTAAAAAGACGCCGTTGCAAGTGAAAATTTTCCACTCCATACCTTCTGGTTATCCAAAAAACCGGCAAAAACATGCTGCCCAATATTGCCGCAAAAAAGTCATAAATATGGTAAAGCGCTTTTTTCAATCTGATTGAAACTTTAAATAAACACCCAAAATAAGCCAAAATAATAATGAAATGTCTCTTAATTAGAACTTATCGCATTTGCTATATTTCTTATATTTTTATTACCCGATTATCTTAATCCATAGATTTATTTACCTTCACCGTCCATCATAATACCTTTTTCAGGTATCTATTCTTATATGACTAAAAAATTGCCCACGTATACCATTACCCGTTATTTGGCAGATGCATTGGCAATATTGATGGCATATTTATTTACGCTGTTTTTTTTCTTTGACAGCATTACAAAAGGTTTTAATTTTTTATTCCTGGCATTTTCTGTGGGATTTTGGTATTTGCTTTCACAGTTTTCAAAATTATACTCCGATAGAAGATCCAATAAATTCTCTGAAGAAATCATTTTTATCAGCTACAATGCGCTACTCCTTTCTATTTTGCTGAGCTCGGCCATGTACTTTTTTGACCTGAAGCCAGCCTATACCATTCGGTTCTTTAGCGAATACCTAATATTTATCTTTGTTTTCGTAGCTTTTATAAAATACTTTCTTCGCAAAAGTGTACACGCAGCCCTATATCAGGGGCGTTTATATGACAAGATTTTATTGGTTGGTTCAACACCAGCCGCTATTAATTTTTACGAAACGGTTAGCAAATACTACTATTATGGTTATGAATGCGTAGGACTGATAGATGAAAAACCATCCAAAATCAATGGCTGTGCTTATTTTGGTAAAATTGATGCTTTAGCCAATATTCTTAATACACAACCCATTGATGAAGTGGTGATTGCATTACCCAACAGTGATCACAAAGATATTCAACGCTGTATGGAAATCTGTGACTATCATAGGACCAAGGTTAGGATTCTACCAGATTTACAACAGTATGCATCTAGTGCTATTACGGTAGACAATATTGGCATCATGCCCACCATTAGTGTAATTGATTTGCCATTGGACCAATGGCAGAACAAAATATTAAAACGGGTTTTTGATATCGCTTTTTCTTTATTAGTATTCTTAACCATTGGCATTTTACTTTTTCCTTTAATTGCCATATTAATTAAACTTAGTTCAAAGGGTTCTGTGTTTTTTAAACAAGAAAGATGGGGATTGAATAATGAAAAAATCACCTGCTATAAGTTCCGGACCATGGTGCAAGAAAGTACCGACTTAGACGAAAACGGAAAATATCAGCAAGCAACT
Organism: Chitinophaga pinensis; assembly: GCA_943372255.1. Taxonomy (GTDB): domain Bacteria; phylum Bacteroidota; class Bacteroidia; order Chitinophagales; family Chitinophagaceae; genus Sediminibacterium; species Sediminibacterium pinensis_M. The sequence goes on along the minus strand of CALRXZ020000081.1, from coordinate 8,916 downwards.
AAGGATGACCCAAGAATTACCTGGATTGGAAAATTCCTACGTAAAACTAACCTTGACGAATTGCCTCAATTTTTAAATGTTCTGCTTGGCAATATGTCTGTGATTGGTCCTAGACCGCACCCTACTCCCTTAAATATTGAATCCATGCATACCATTGACAATTACATGTTACGCCACATAGTATTACCTGGGATCAGTGGTTGGGCACAAGTAAATGGCTGTAGGGGCGAAACCAAAACGGCAGAAGAGATGCAAAAACGCGTCAATTTTGACCTCTATTATATTCATCGTTGGACTTTTTGGCTAGATTGCCAGATTATCCTACAAACTATTATCAACATTTTAAGAGGCGATCAAAATGCGTATTAAATTTCTGTGGATCATTTTTTTGTGCAGTTCCTTATCAGCTCAAACTGTTTGGGAAAACCCCAATAGTCAGGTATATCCTTATCTATATCGTTTATCACAAAAGGGGGTGATTGATTTTCAAGACATCATCAGACCAGTAAGTCGTGAACAGATTACTAGATTATTGCTGGAATTAAACACTAAAAAAGACCAACTATCTAAAATTGAAAAATCTGAGTTGGAATTTTATTTACAAGAATTTAATCCCATTGAAACATATACCAATGACAGGTTGCATTACCTAAGAAAAGATGAAAATAAACGGTTTCGCGGATTATATGTACATACCAAAGACTTTGAATTAAATGCAGACCCCATTGCCTCACTTAAGCGAGTATCTGGCAATAATCAGGGTTTTACCCAAATGAGTAATGGCTTGTCATTTTGGGGGCATGCAAAACGTTTCGCATTTCAATTTTACTATCGGGATTATACTGAACTAGGCACTGGATTTAACCAATTTAGAAAAGAAAGTCCCGAACCTGGCATCATTCAATTATCAGACCCAAATGCTACTAGGCAAAACTTTAGCGAAATCAGGGCCAGCATTAGCTATGCCTGGAAAAATGGGAGTATTAGTTTGGGAAAAGATCATTTACTCTGGGGTTATGCCGAGAATGGCAGAATGGTTTTGTCTGACAAAGCACCTACCTATCCTTATGTTAGATTAGATTACAAACCCTTCAAGTGGCTTAGCTTTAATTATACACATGCATTCCTGAATAGTAATATTGTTGATTCTCTTAGAAGTTATGGTACAGGCACCGGAGCAGGTGTTTCGGGAGATATTCGTATTAGATATATTCCAAAATTTATGGCAACGCATACCCTCATTTTTAAACTTAAAAAGGGTTTGGATATAGCCATTGGAGAATCTATTGTGTATAGTGACAAGTTAGATGTAGGCTTTTTAATCCCTATCAATTTCTTTAAAGTATACGATAACAATAGGAGTAATTACAATATTAATGCTGGTTCTAACGGACAATTTTTTTTACAAGTCAGTTCTAGAAATCAGATCAAGAACACCCACTTGTATGGCTCCTTGTTTATAGACGAGATAAAGGTGGGTGATATGTTTAATTCGGCAAAAAGTAGAAATCAACTAGGCTATACTTTAGGGGGTTCTATAACAGATGTATTCGTTCCTTATTTGACATTGGGAGCAGAATATACCCGAATCAATCCTTTTGTATATAGTAATCTCATACCTGCTCAATTCTATACCCAATACAATTTGCCTTTAGGTGATTGGATGGGCAATAATTTTGACCGGCAAAGCTTTTTTCTAAAATACACCCCCATCCCCAAACTCAAAACCTATCTCCGCTATCAAACCATTAGAAAAGGCGGGGCAGGAACAATTACACAACAATACTTAGCTGTACCGCAACCTCCATTTCTATTCGATTTTGAAAAGAAAAGAACTGATCTATTTGTTCAGCTTAGTTATGAGTGGATTAATAATTTTTACTTGACTGGATCCTATGAGAAAATAAACCAGCATTTTGAAAATGGTTCAAGTAATTCTAGTTCCCAAATGCAAATTGGATTTGCTTTTGGGTTAAGATAAGGTTAGAAGTGAAGAAATAAGAAATTATGAAGATGAAACCTGTTTTTTATATTAGGTAAATAATTGCACCTAGAATGATTAATAGCACCATTGCTTTGGAAAAATTATTTTGTTTACGTTTGAATTCTCTGCGTTGTTCATCCTTAGAATTGATAATATTATATTCAGAGAAATAGAAGAATCCAGAGAGGCCTGTTCTTTGGGTTTTGTTTTTTGAATAATGAATCAACTTCCAAATAAGAAGACCAACAATCCCTAATAATAGCATCAGCTCAATTAATCGGGAGTTGTCTAGAAATAATTTTTCCATAACAAATTGATAATATAAATTTAATATTTAATCTATTCCATCTAGTATAAGTTTTTCTTTATATGGGGCAATCAAAGATAGTAAGTTAATATTTAAATTAATATTAATTAATTAATTACTATTTTGAAAAAAGGTTTTTGATGCTATTTAAGGAAGAAATCCTTACACAGGTTCTTCCAAACAGACCATCTAAACTGATTCAGCTCTAAAATCTCCTTTTTAAATTGAGGGGAAACCTGAAGTGCTGGATTATTCTTGATTTTTTGAATAATCTTTTTTCTAACCAACTCCCCCTCTTGTCTGGCAGTTAGGCCATTAGAAAATTTCTTAGAACCGTCAGTTACTTTGCGTAAATGTTTCATGGATACACTGTGAATCACGGCAGTTTTGGTCATGCCAAGCAATTCCTGAAAATAGGGTATGGCAAAATTGTCAATGCCATAAGATGAAATATTGGTTTGATAAAACTCATGAGCGGCATCAAACAGTTGTTTACGGTAAAAAGGGGTCATAATCTCTACCCAGTTTACAAACTGTATTTCCATTCCTGGTTTTAGTTTATTGTATTGAAAACTATGGTAAGAATCCGGATGCACAGCAGCCTGAAAAGCATCTAACCCATATAGATAGGCCGTATCAAGGAGTTTGTTGATTGATGATACTGACATTTCAATATCATCATCCATAAAACCAATATAATCTATTGAACTATGTTGATTGTAATGCTGGTATATGGTATGTAATATGCTGCCTTTGAATTCGGTTTTTTCTGAGATGAGTGCATCAAAATGATAGGAATCAGATATTGCAGGAATAGACTGGTTTCCAGAATAATTAAATAAAACAATCTCAAATCTGGGTGCTTCATCAAATACTAAATACTCAAAAGGCGCATCTTTACCATTCCAACTAAGGATTAATGTAACCGGGTGCTTGATCAGGATACTCATTTCTTGTTCAACCGTTGTTTAAGTAATAAAGGTATAATAGCTGGCGCTTCTATAAAATACCTCCTAAATAAACGTTTTGGTTCTTTGATAAATCTATAAAACCATTCCAGACCATTCTTCTGATAAAAAACTGGAGCCCTATCAATTAAACCTGCAGCCACTTCAAAAGCACCACCCACCCCTATGGCAATTTTCACATCTAATCTTTCAAATTCCTCAGCAATCCAAAAATCCTGTTTGGGGGCAGTTAAGCTCACCCAAAGAATGTCTGGCTTAACTGCATTAACAATGGCAACCATTTTATCGTTTTCTTCCTGTGAAAACTTTTCCGCAAAGGGTGGACAATACACACCAGTAATTTTAATATTCGGATATTTTTCTGTTGACACTTTAGCCAATTGGGCCGATACGCCTTCTTTAGCACCTAAAAAAAACATGCTATACCCCTTATTGGCGCATTCTTCTATATACATGGGCAAAAAATCAAGACCCGTAATCCTTTGTTTAATGGGGGTTCCTAAAAATCTTGATGCCCAAACCACAGGCACGCCATCACACAAAACAAAATCGGCAGAATTATAAATTGTCTTTAGCGCTTTGTCTTTATTTGCCGCAGTAAGGCAATTAACAGGTGTAACGCAGATACGCGTTTTTTGTGCAGTTTCTATTCTATGATTTAGTACCGAAAATAGATCTTGCATGGAAATAGAAGATATGTCTACACCTGTAATCTCAACTTTTTTGTGCACTTCGTTTTCTTCCACTATTGACTATTTTGCTTTACAATATTAGCATTGATTTGCTTTAAAAGAAATACGGGATTAAACCAAAAATTGGTAGTTACTAACGCAATTAAGGAGGCGAGTGCCAAACCAGCAACGCCCATTTTCAATAACAAAAAATAACCCAAAATCAAACCAAAGCCGCCTTGAAACAAAGAAACAATTGTTGGTATTTTATTTTCTCTTAATGCCGCTAAAAAAGTAGCGGACACATTGTCAATTACAATCAATAAAATGAATACGGCAAATAAGACAAAGAGTAAAGACATTTCCGCATCATTGAATTTACTCCATTTTAAAAAGAAGGGTTCACCAATGAGCCATACCATTAAAAAGATGATTACCCCAAGTATCAAGATTCTTTTAATAGAATTAAAAAACATGTCTTTGATCTTTTGCCAATTGCCTTGGGCCTGAATGGTTGCAAGGGTAGGAAATAGCACCACAGTAAAATTGGTTAAGCCAATGCGCATAAGATCATAAAACTTGGTAATCATTAAATACTTTGCCACACTGGTACTTCCAGCCATCATATTCATCATAATCAATTGCGAATTAAATACCAAGACCACCGCAATAGAATTTAAAAAGTACCAAAAGCTATAACTAAAATGCCCCACTAATAAACCCATGTTAAAGAGCTTGAGAGAGAAATGATAGCTCATTTCCTTACTGGCAAAGAACATAAGGGCAATTAAATACATAAAATTGACAGCTGCAGCAGCTATTAATAAAACAGGAACTGATCCAGTTTTTGAAAGTAATAAAATACAGAAAAAATCAAGCAATAATTTTGATACCCGTATTGCCCTCCCCAAAAAGATTTTATTAACCGATTGTAGGATTACATCAAATAAAAGCGCCAGAATATTTTGAATTATTAAGAGGGCGGTAATAAGCGAGAAAAAAGGAATGCCGTCATCCACTTTTACAAAGCCAATACTAAAAAGAATAAAAAACAAAGGGATATACAATAAAAACATGCCGAGAAAGAAAAAGAAAAGGGTATTCAATAAAACCAATGTATCTACCCCTTTTTCTATAAGTCTTTTGAGGAAGCCAATATTAAACCCAAAATCAAAGACCGTAGAAAAAACTACTACGTTTAATACCACCCCATAAGTGCCAAAATGTGCTGTACCCAATCTTTCCAATAACAAAGGGGTGAGAATCAAAACCGATAAGGCACTCACCAACTGACTTAAAAAAGTAGCAGAAAGGTTTAAGAGATACCTGGAATTTTGGTGAACCGTATCAATGATTTTTTTCAAGCTAGATGTTGGTTTTCGGTTCCATTTCAGGAAAATTGAATTCGCTAAGATAAAACAGACCTACCATTGTCCAAAATGGAAATGCCCCCATGGGTCCTTCTAAAAAAACGTCAAAAGAGGCATTGAGTAGGAAAACAGTGATAATACTTAAGAAAAGCAGACTATCTGGCTTCAGCTCTTTTTTCTTAAATATTTTAAAATGTTGGAATAACCAATATAGCCAGAGAAAGAAAATGAGTACCCCAAATCGTGCCAAAATATTCAAATGAAAATTATGGGGAGATCGGAGGTCATTTTCTTCATCCATTTCAATCTCATCGTCAACCGCCAGGCTCATGCCAAGACCTTTGCCTTGCAGAAAGTATTCACCTCCAAAAGTATAATCAATGATCTTACCCCACCATACCAGACGCCAAACATTGTTATTACTCTGTGTGCTTCCTTTTTCGGTGCTAATGATACTTGTAATATTTTCAGTTAGTTGACTAAGCCCTACCTTTCTTCCTTGAAAATTTTCTTTTACATTGGTGCTTAAATAAATGGGAACTGCAATAATTAATACCAAGGGCAAATACCTTAAATAGCCAAATAAGAAAGTTTTCATGATTTTATCTTTTGAGAAAAAGAAAAACAATAAAAAAGCTATCACAAAACAAACCATACCAGCCCTGCTATAGGAAGACGCTATCAATAGTAGATAGGCAATCAATACGGCATTAACAACTAAAAATCGGGGAGCTAATGTAATCTTACCCGTTAATAAAAACAGCGTAGCAATGAGTAAGTGCACTGCCATATCGCCATACTTGTAATGAAAAAAAGATATAGAGCCAAACAATTTTAATTCATCGGCCCTAGGCAGATAAGAAAGAATTAAAAAAGAAACCGTGGCAACCAAAGGAAACCAAGCATAGATTTGATAAATGCCCTTTAATAAATAGGGAATGTCTTTTCTTAAGTATAGGAGAATGAAAACAAATAGTGCGTAATTGAACATAAAACTATCTCGTACCAGGTCTATTAACGCATATTTACCTAGCCCTCTAAAAATATAAGCAATACCCAAGAATAAGAAAACCAACAATAGCAAGGGCTTTCTATCTAATGGAATTTCAATTTTTCTAAAATTAAACAGTAACATAAGTACTCCTATTACCAATAACATTTCAGCCGTATAAGTATAGGCAATGCCCTTGTTAAAAAACACATAGAGTGCCAGCACTAGCAAATAGGCATCCAGATATATTTTTCTTGGTACACTCATTTAAAAAGGCAAATCAGGAAATTTTTAAGATCCAATACCATTAAATATAGTTGATTTTGCAACTCCCATTTTCGATTACTACGAATATTACTTTGTGCCCCAGTTGTACTAATTAATTCAGGTACCACACCCCCAATTTTAAGATCGGTCTGCTGCATAAAACGCTTATACTGATCTACCGGGTAACTAAACTGATTGGTGCGCTTTAATAAAAATTTGGCTGCCGCCCTATTTAGACTATAACCATAGGTACAATAAATGGTTTTAATAAAGGGGGTACCTATTTGAAAGTCCTTTGTCAGTTTAGTTCTATTATTTCTAAATAATTGCATGTGTCCATCCCATGCACCCCAGAAAAACAGATCGTATTGCTCAATTAAACTATGATCAAATTCATCAAATAGCTTTTTGTTGGTAAACTGGCTATCTGATTCCAGAATCAAATAATGTGTTTGTTCATTTAAAGCAGTATTTGCAATTTGGTGCCATACTGCTCGGTGACTTAGTAAGCATCCAATTTCACCAGGCAATAAGGCCTGCCCAGTTCTTTTTTGGGCAATTTCAGCAGCCTGATTCAAAAAAGGTACTTTTTGTTGGGTAGGATAAATGGCTTCAACCAACTCCAAATCAGGCAATGCATCCAGCAGACTTTGCACATTGGCAAGCCTGGCTTTTTCAGATTTGGAATATATTAAGTAGGTTTTCAAATCTTAATCTTATTAACCTCTTCAAACAAATAGGCGCTACCATTTTCTTTGGCAAATGGTGTTACCCACTCCAGATTAATTTGGTTGGCGTACAATATGGTATGTGGCTTCTGCAATAGTTGTGCAATATGTGCTGGCAAACTGTCTGAACTAATAATGTATTTTGCTTCATGAACTAATTGAACCAATGCTTCAAAATTTTGATACGCAATCCCCTTCACTGCCTTTTTAAAATAAGCCCTGTGCACTTGCATTCCTTGTTGATTAAATTGGTTTTCTATTTCCATTAATACATTTTCTGGAATTGCTTTTCGCTGCAATCTGGAATCAGGAAAAATCAATACGGATTGATGCTTTGATTTTGTTACTTGCAATGCAGTCTTGTTTTGATAAAAATTAGCCCAAGAATCATAAATATTCCCTGTTTTATGAACGGTTGAGACCTTTGCTTTAATAGCCAATTTTATTAACCAAGCCCTACGTTTTTGCTCCAATACAATGGAATCAACTCCTTGCAATTGTCTTTGCAAGGACTTAAGTTCTTTTAAGTTGGTAGTAGTTAATAAATAGCGATGGGTAAAGCCGGACAGAATCTGATTTTTGATTCCAAAATCAACAAATTCAATTTGCTTTTGTGCGGGAGATAGAAAGGGAAATAAAGCTAGATGCAGTTGCTCCAAATGTTTTGAAGCAACTAATCTATATGGCTGATAATCGGGGGGGGTATTTGTTAAATGATAAAGGGAAATTACAAAATCTCCATATGAACGAAGTAATAATATTTTTTCCATAGCTACCTCCCGCTTCTAATTAGTGGAAGATGGTTTGGGCTGATACGTTACAAATACCTGCACAAAATGTATGAGTAAACCAGCAATGATTCCAATTACCAATAGCATCCAAAAAGCATATTTCTGATCTTCTAATGGATACTTGGAATTGTCTAATAAATTAATGATGGGTGTTTGTCCAGCTAAAGCCATTCTACTAGCTTCTAAGTTCTTCATAATCTCGGTATACAATGCATAGGTAACCGTTTTGTCACGCTGAGAAACTTCTACCGGAACTGCAGCAGACTTATAAGCAATATTGGCGTCTAAAACCTGTAAAGAGGCAGACTTGAAAGATTTAGAATTCAGCACTTGCATCAAAGAATCGGAACGCTGTTCTAACCTTTGTATATTTTTTTGAGCAGTAGCCGTTTTAATGTCAATATACATTTTCATGGTCTCTGTTACCAAGCGTTCAGAAAATAGTTTTGAAAACACTTCGCTTTGAGAAACCGTAGCAACTTCAATAATGGACCCCTTTTTATTGATTCTTTCAACCGTAACATGCTTTTTAGATAGCTTTTGATAGATCACAAATAACACGCTATCCTGTAATCTACTATTGGGTTTGCCGGGTATACAATTGGCAAAAGAAATTTGTCCCAAGCCTTCTTTGCCCTCCCATTTGGCTCTTAATTTGCTCCAATCAAGGTATAGGTCTGCCAAAGTATTTTTATTGGTAGGACTGGTACTATCTATCTTTGATAATAATACTTTCTCAATAATGGTTCTTGACTTTAAAATGTCTAACACGTTATCGCCTGCAAATAAACCTGCACTCCCTGTTAAGCTTCCAATATCTACCCCAAATTGAGAGGCCA
>CALRXZ020000080.1:0-18085 GCA_943372255.1 Chitinophaga pinensis | reverse complement strand
TGGATTGATCACGCGCACCAATCCACCCTGCACAGCTCCCACTAATAATCCTACCAAGCCCAGTGAAATCCCAATCATTTTGGGTGTCCAATGAAATTTTTCAATATTAAAAAAGCTCCAATTGCTTTGTACAGCGTGTGCCGCAATATAGACTAGTACCAAGGATACTACTAGTTCTCCTACTGCTGGATATTTTTTGAGTTGCATTAAAGAACCAAGTGGGTTAGCCCTTCTCCATTCAAATCCACGTCTATTCTCTTTTGACAAAGATTCTGGCAATACAAAATAACCATAGAGCCAGTTGGTCAATGCCAAACCAGCGGCTACAAAGAAAGGAATCCTAGCACCAAACTCTCCCAACAAACCACCAATCATGGGGCCTAGGATAAAGCCTAGTCCAAATGCGGCTCCAATCATACCAAAATTTTGTGCACGGTTTTCTGGGGTACTAATATCCGCAATATAGGCCGATGCTGTTGTGAAGCTGGCTCCTGTAATCCCTGCGATAATTCTACCTACAAATAGCCACCAAATGGTAGGTGCAAAAGAGAGAAAAATATAGTCAATGCCAAATCCAAATAAGGAGAATAACAATACGGGTCTTCTGCCATATTTATCACTCAAATTGCCCAAAATGGGTGCAAACAAAAACTGCATAAATGCATAAGCAAATGTGAGCCATCCACCATATTGTGATGCCTTACTTACATCTTGGGTTCCAAGCAAGTCTTCAATTAATTTGGGCATCACAGGTATGATTACCCCAAATCCTGTTACGTCAATTAATAACGTAACAAAAATAAATCCAATGGCGGCTTTCCTATTAGTGGACATGTTAGTTTGCTTGGTTTAATTGAGCCAAAGTTGCTGTTTTTTTTAAACAGCCAAAGAAATTTAATCTTGAATTAATATTCTGGTAACGGTTGGAATCTCCAATACTAGGTCAGGACCATACAATCCAGCCGGGGTTTGATAACCAGGTTTAAAATTTCCTTCCAGGACTTTTTTGGCAATGATTAAACTGCTGATGGCAGTTAATTTATATCCTTCAGGACAAACCAATCTGGCTGTAACCTTTTCACCAGCTGCATTCTGAACCTGCCCCCAGATATAGCTATTGGCGGTTTCTCTAATTTCTGCTGATGGACCAGCTGGTTTTTGGGCAATTTGTTTTTTGATATAATTACGAACCATATTGGTGCGCAATGCCCAGTTAAACAAGAACTGCCATTTTAAGATCTTGAATTGCTTGGGTGCTACGGTAGTATAGGTTTCAATGTTTGGAATACCAGTGGTTACAAATGCGGTAGACACATCGCCCCATGGAATGGTCATGGTAAACAATTTCTTTTTCCCAAAATCTACCCACATTCCTTTTTTTCCCAAGGGCTGTTTGGTAATCTTACCATCAATTCTAGCCGCACCACCTTCTCCCAAACCCTCGGCCATGGTCATGGATGTTCCATGAGATAGTTTTCCGCCAATAGTAGCAAAAGCCAATTTTAAATGCGTGGCATCTGGTTGCTGCTGTTTTAAGAATGACGCCATACAATCCGTTGGTACTACGTCAAAGCCAACACCTGGCATAAGCATCAGTCCTGCTTTAAGGGCTAGGTCATTCATTCTTTTAACGCCTTCAAATACGGCTATCTCTCCAGTAATATCTAGGTAATGGGTATTGGTTGCCAAACAGGCTTGTACCATTTTTTTATAGGTTCTAAAAAAAGGGCCTGCTGCATGCAAAACCAATGGCACACCCAAGAGTGCATTTTCCAGACTGCGTTGGTCATTGAGGTCAAAAACCCGATAGTCCAAACCCAATTGATCTGCCTGGGCTTTAATGGCAGTAGCATTTCTGCCAGCAAGGATGGGTCTGAGCCCATATTCTTTTGCCAAATCTGCAATAATTCTACCAGTATAGCCATTGGCTCCATAGAGCAAGAAAGTATTGTTTTCCATGCTGGTAAGATAGCCATTTTAGGGCAAAAAAAAGGGGAAGCCATGCTCCCCCTTTCACCAAATGATCGCCAGAATTATTTTTTCAGTGTGATCACACCCAAAGAAGTTTCTTTTGGAGCAGCTACTACCACATTATTGATAGTAGTGTCTATATAAGGACTAGTTGCGTTAATTAATACTTTATAAGTTCCATCTTTCAAACATCTTACAGCAAAGTATCCTTCACGTGTTGGCAATGCATAAGCTGTATCAGTAGCATTATAAATAGTTACTACAGCTAGCGCGTCTTTTTGATTGGCAATTTTACCTACAATATTGCCAGATTTTTTCTTGGTAAAGAAGTGGAACACTGGACGCAAATAGAATGTGCCATTTCTTTCTTGAACAATAGAACGTGCTACGTCAAAGTCTAACCAAAGTCTGTTTTGTCCTGGCAAGTACTCGTCATACTCATGTCCCTTGGTTTTGATCAAGACATAATTAGGTGCATTGGCTGGTAAACTAACTGGATAAGTAACGCTGTCTTTAACCACAGAGTTGTTGGTTCCAACTTCAATTTTAATCATACGGATAGCTCCTTTTGGAATAGAAGTTTGAGCTAGCAAAGTATCTGTACCATTGCGCAATTGCAAAAGGTCATAAATACCGGCTTTGATACCAAGATCTGTCCATACAAAACCGCTATCATTTTTGCGGTCATTAGAACCCAAACGGTCAAAATCACAATCATCATGTTTGCGCGTATCCTTGGTGGTGTCTACCAATACTTTTACAGATTTAATGTCTACCAACACTTTGTCAAAAAGACCGGGACCATCTGTGAGATACAAGGCTAGGGTTTGTGAACCTGCATTTTCTGATGAATTACTTTTATTACAAGCTGTTGCAAAAAGTACAACGGCAATAGCCAACAAAGAGGCAAAGGAAAGGATGTTTCTGTTTTTCATAATCATAATTGGTTTAGCGTATAGATGCTCCATTCATTTAATTTAGTTGTGTATCTGCTTTCAATAATAGAGAGGCAGTCTGTTTTCTGTTTGTGTATTAAGGGTTTGTTAAAGGCTGAAAAATTATTTTTAACCAAGCAACAGTTTATCAGAAAGGCAATTTCAATGCCCAAAAATGTTAAAGAGTATACAATTCAGCATTTGCTTAACTTAGGAGCATGTATTACAAAAAATTCATCGCGCTAGCATTGACCTGCTTTTTGGCTTCTGAAACAATGGGCCAAGGGCTAAGTAGTTCTGAACAAAAAATTGTTCAATACATACAATCACACCAAAAAGAAGCAGAACTATTGTTGGAAACCACCGTGAACATCAATAGCGGAAGTTTGAATATTGCTGGTGTAAAAAAAGTAGGTAGCAGTTTTGCCAAAGCCTTGCAAGAAGCGGGGTTTAGCACCGAGTGGATTCCATTACCGGACTCTCTCAATCGCGCAGGTCACTTGGTTGCAACCAGAAAGGGTGGCAAGGGAAAAAGGCTGTTTTTGATTGGCCATTTAGATACGGTATTTGAACCAGACATGCCGCCTAACCCTTATACCAAACTAAATGATAGCATTGCAACTGGTCAGGGCGTGAACGATATGAAGGGTGGTGATGTCATTGTCATTATGGCTTTGCAAGCACTCAATGCTGCAGGTTTTTTAAAAGACGCCAATATCACGGTATATTTTACGGGAGATGAAGAAAAAGCAGGTTCCCCAATTAGTGTAAGCCGCAAAGATTTTATTGAAAGGGCCCAACAAAGCCAAATTGCCTTGGGTTTTGAAGGCGCTACGGGTCTGTTTACGGTTGCCACTGCCAGAAGGGGTTCTAGTGGATGGAAGCTTGACGTTACCGCTAAAACCGGGCATTCTGCAGGTGTTTTTAGCAATGGTTCAGGTTATGGTGCTATTTATGAAGCTGCAAGAATTCTCAATAGTTTTAGAGAAGTATTGAGCCAAGAAAAATACCTCACTTTCAATCCGGGTTTAATCATTGGTGGTTCAGACATGAGTTATGATAGTAAGAAATCAAAAGGCGAAGCCATTGGCAAAACCAATATCATTTCTCCGGCTGTTACTGTTACCGGCGACTTACGTTTTTTAACAGAAGAGCAAAAAAATGCAGCGCGTGAAAAAATGAAAAGCATTGTTTCCCAAAATTTAAATGGCAGCAAAGCTAGCATCAGTTTTTCCGATGGCATACCTGCCATGGAACCTACTAAGGCAAATGAAGATTTGTTGCAGGTCTTAAATAAGATTACCCAAGACATGGGTGCTGGCAAAACTGTAGCGGGTGATCCCGGTAGCCGTGGTGCGGGTGACATATCCTATATAGCTCAATATGTGGCCTGCTTAGATGGTTTGGGTGCTTCTGGAAAGGGAGCCCATGCCCCTGGAGAAACTATTAACTTGAATGAACTATCTTTCCTAACACAAAGAGCAGCATTGCTCATCTATAGATTAATCCATCAATAACATGAAGAAAATTTCGCTTGCCCTCATTACCGCTTTGCTATTAATTAGTTCAATGGCAATTGCTTTTAAACCCAAAAGGGCTTATTATCAAATCACCGTCTACCATGTTGCCAATGCACAACAAATGGCCGTGGTTGATCAATATTTACAAAGCGCTTTAATACCTGCTTTACACCGCGCTGGTATTGCCAAAGTGGGCGTATTCAAACCCATTGCCAATGATACTGTTGCAGACAAAAAAATCTTTGTCTTTATTCCTTTTAAAACCATTGACCAAATTGACAAAACCGATGTTGCCCTTTGGAAGGATGAACAACATTTAAAAGATGGTGCTGCGTATATAGATGCCCCATACAACCAAACACCTTTTGTAAGAAAAGAAGCCATTTTGCTAAAAGCTTATGAGCAAATGCCTGATTTTGCTGCCCCTAAGATTACGGGCACCGCTTCTGAAAGGGTATATGAATTAAGATCTTATGAAGGGCCTACAGAAAAAATGTATCGTAAAAAAGTGTCCATGTTTAATGAAGGCGGAGAAGTGGCTTTGTTTATTCGTTTAAACTTTAATGCCATTTTTTATGGTGAGGTATTGGCAGGAGCCAGAATGCCCAACCTGATGTATATGACCAGCTTTAACAATATGGATGACCGCAATGCACATTGGAAAACCTTTAGTGCAGATCCAGAATGGAAAACCTTATCAGGTATGGCCGAATACAAAAACACGGTTCAACGCAATGAAACCATTCTTTGTCACGCTACCGAATATTCAGAACTATAAGTTTATTGATTGAGTGATTCAAACAAAAGGGAAAGGGTTGGCTCGTCTAACTTTTTGCCTTTTTTATTTGCATCAAATCTATTGATGGCAGTAGAAAATTCAGGCAGGGTTTTGGTTATTGCTGTTAGGTTATTTTTGATTGCTCTAATTTCTTTTTTAGCAGGCAAGTAAACATACCAACTAATCTCATCCTTATAGACCCATTTGATTGGTTGGTTGTATTCATAGCGTTCCTGGACTTTTCTTTCTTGCAATTTTAGCAACTGAACTTTGTTTCCATTAACCAATATTTGGTAGATACAATTTGTCTCAAATTTTCCAATAGATGGATAACCATTCTTGAATTGATAGGTTTGTTCTACACCATTCTCAGCCTTTTTCAAGGTAAAACCCAACAATGGTTCTGTAAAAGCAAAAACCGTTGTGTCTTTTTTGAAAAACAATTGTTGGGTAGCCAGATTGTATTGAAACAAAGCATCTGTAAATGTCTTGCCTTTGTTCATCAGCACTTTTCCACTAAACCAGCTTTCTTGAAACATGGGAGAACCCTCAATTGGTTTTCCTTTTGTAGTCATTGGCTTTCCATCTTGTCCAAAGGATTCCTCAAATACGCTAGTTGGTCTTGAAATACTTTGAGCAGTAGCAACTACGCATAAACAGATAGCTATTAAACTGAATAGGGATTTGAACATGGTAGCAATTTTACTAAAGTTAGTATTTCTACACTACACCCATTAACCGCTTAACAAAAGCCATTAAACTAAAAAATCCCCAATCGGGGATTTTTTAGTTCTTATAAAGAAGTACTTATTTACAGCTATTGTACTTTCCAACCGCTTGAGCCAATTGCTCATAAGTAATTTGCTTGGCTTTTAGGTCTGCTAATAAAGCTGGGCAATCTGCTAATGAAGTTCCAAGTACTTCATCAAAATTCTTTTTACCCAATAATTTTAAATCACCATTTGCTGCTGTATGCAAATACCATTCTCCAATTTTACCATCAGTAGTGGTTGCAACACTGGCTTCTGAACCATTGAAAAGCATCTTGCCACTATTATCCGATTGTTTTTGCAACAAAGAAGCTTTTCCATTTACCAATACTTTGTAAAAATCATTAGACAAGGCCAAATAGCTTTCTCCATTAACGGTTAATGCATTTAACTCAGCCGCAGTATAATTTTTCTTTGCGCCAGTGGCTGATACAAATTGAACGGTACCCTTGGCAATACCGCCATCCTTAATAGCACCTTCTACTTGCTGGTTATTGGCAAGGGTAATGGTGGCTTTTTGAAAACCAGCTGGTACTTGAGCGTTTACTTGCAAACCTACTAGTGCAAGAATAGCGAACATTGCGATTACTTTTTTCATAGTTGTTATTGTTTGTTATTGGTTATTGTTTATTGGTTTAATTAATTTTTTTTCATCTCTTCATATGCTCCACTTCTTTCTTAACCTTCCTCTCACTCTTCACTCTTCACTCTTCACTCTTCACTTTTTTCCTTCACTCTTCACTCTTCACTCTTCACTTTTTTCTTCACTCTAAATCTACTATCTCTTCACTTCCTTCTTCCTTACTAGTAAGTAAGTATTACGAGCAAAAAAAATCAACCCTTCACCTGCCTAATAATGGCTTTCCTAATTGCTTCATAATCTTTCTTGCCCGAAATCCTTGCCAACTGAACACCTGCGGCCAAATTGGTCATGATCAACAATGCCTGCGTTTTGGGCGGCTCATTAAATATCAATTCTCCTTTTCGCTTTCCTTCAGACAAAGTTTGTTCCACCATACTCATCACCAAATTAATCAGCTCGGTTACTTTGGCTTTTACGGAATCTGGTAATGTGTTAAAGTCAGATGCAATAGACCCAATGATACAAATACTATCTGTTTCACAAAGCAGGGTATATCGCTCAATAAATTTTTCCAATTTGCCAATAGCTTTAATGGGAGCGCCTTTTAGCTGCTGCGCAAGCAATTGGTAATTGTCAATATAGTTCTGGATTAAGGCCATTAACAAATCTTCCTTACCCCTAAAATGATAGTGAACAGCTGCATTTTTGATATTCAGCTCTCTTGAGATATCGGCGTAGCTAAAAGCATTGTATCCATAAAACTGGATCAACTGCTTGCCAATGCGCAAAATCTCTTCCTTGGTATCTGTATTTCTGGCGCTCACGCCTTAAAATTAGGAAAACTTACTAATAGGTAAGTTATTATTCTGTAAATATTTTTTTAGCTTTCTATTCAGGCTGGTATCAGCGGCCTAAGCGGTCATTTTCTTGTTTTTCTTCCCTAATCATTTCTCCATATCCCATTTCCCGGCTAAGTGCGGTAATGGCTTTGGCAATGCGCCTACTCTTGGTTTCGTCAGTTTTGGCGCTTTCTATCCAACGGGAATAATAGAGTTTATGGGAACCGGGTAATTTGTCAAAATAGGCTTTTGCCCTAGGTTCGTCTTCCAAACAGGCTAGTAAATCAGCAGAAATAGCCACGGGTTTGGTGTCCCGGGCCATTTTTACTGCAAGGGTTGCCCCTTTATTTTTTTTGATCTGCTTTCTAATTTGGGCATTGAGTGCCAAAATAAAATCACCCTCACCCATGGGAATCAGGGCCAATTGTTCAAAAGTCCAATTGTCTAGTTTCCCCTTTATCCTAAAGGATTTTTTATTCCCAGGATACAATTCCTGCGCTAGGGCAGCTGGCACTTTAATATAGGTCCAGCCGGTTTTTTCACCCATTTCTCCAAATTGCTCCACTTTGGCATTGAACTGAATCATGTTTCTAAACTACGGCATTTTAGATTTTTACGGCAGTTTCTGTGTCTTCATTTCTAAAAACCACCACACCGTCAAAAGCATCAACCAAGACCGTCTTGCCCTTGTCAATTTCTCCTGACAAGATTTTTTTACTCAAAGCATTGACAATCATTTTCTGTACCAATCTTTTTAGCGGTCTTGCACCAAACTGTGGATCATATCCCTGCTCTGCCAAAGTCTCAAGCAAATAATCACTGTAGTGTAATTGAATGCCATTTTCTGCCACCAATTTGCGCAATCCTTCCAATTGGATTTTTACTATACCCATGATCTGCTTTTTGAGCAGGGGTTGGAACATGATAATCTCGTCTACCCTATTTAAGAATTCTGGTCTTACGGTTTGGCGCAAGAGGTTCACTACTTCTACCTTGGTTTTTTCTACCAGTTCATCAATATTATCCTCGTCTACATTGTCAAATGCTTCTTGAATAATATGAGAACCAATATTGCTGGTCATGATGATGATGGTATTTTTAAAATTCACCACCCTACCCTTATTGTCCGTTAACCTACCATCGTCCAAGACCTGTAATAAAATATTCCAAACATCTGGATGGGCTTTTTCAATTTCGTCTAGCAACACCACACTATATGGCTTTCTCCTAACCGCTTCGGTTAATTGTCCGCCTTCTTCATAACCCACGTATCCGGGAGGTGCACCTACCAGTCTAGAAACCGTATGTTTCTCTTGGTATTCACTCATGTCTATACGAGTCATCATACTCTCGTCATCAAAGAGGTATTCCGCCAAGGCTTTTGCTAGCTCGGTCTTACCCACACCCGTAGTTCCTAAGAAGATAAAGGAACCAATGGGCTTTTTGGGGTCTTGTAATCCTGCGCGGCTCCTACGAATAGCATCGGCCACCGCCGTAATGGCTTCTTCCTGACCCACCACCCTATGATGCAATTCATTCTCTAAGTGCAAGAGTTTTTCTCTTTCACTCTGCATCATTTTGGCTACTGGTATCCCTGTTGCCTTGGCAATATTGTCTGCAATATCTTCTGCGTCAACTTCTTCCTTCATCAATCGCTTGCTATTGGCACTAAGGGTATTGAGCAATTCTGTAGTCTCCCTAATAATGGCTTCCTGTTCTTTGATTTTGCCATACCTAATTTCTGCTACGGCGCCATAATTGCCATTTCTTTCTGCCTGTTCTGCTTCCAGTTTCAGACTTTCAATAGTGGCCTTGGTATTCTGAATTTTCTCTACCAATTCTTTCTCTTCACGCCATTTGGCTTTTAAGGTATCACGCTCTACACTCAGGTTACTGATTTCAATATTCAACTCTTTTAGCAAACTCTCATCTTTCTCACGCTTGATGGCTTCTCTTTCAATCTCCAATTGTCTGATCTGTCTTTCTAGTTTGTCTAATTCCTCGGGCATTGAATTCATCTCTAGACGCAGTTTGGCCGCACTCTCATCAATCAAGTCAATGGCTTTGTCTGGTAAGAAACGGTCTGTAATATATCGGCTTGATAGTTCTACTGCTGCAATAATGGCTTCGTCTTTGATGCGCACGTGGTGGTGTGTTTCATACCTGTCTTTTAATCCACGCAAAATAGAAATTGCGTCTTCCATGCTGGGTTCATCAATCATCACTTTCTGAAACCTTCTTTCTAAAGCTTTGTCTTTCTCAAAGAATTTTTGATACTCATTTAGAGTAGTGGCACCAATGGCCCTGAGTTCTCCCCTAGCCAGTGCAGGTTTTAAAATATTGGCAGCATCCATGGCACCTTCTCCACCACCAGCGCCAATCAGGGTATGGATTTCATCAATAAAGAGAATGATCTCTCCATCACTATTGGTTACTTCTTTCACTACGCCTTTTAAGCGCTCTTCAAATTCTCCCTTGTACTTGGCTCCAGCAATCAACTGCCCCATATCCAATGCAAATATGATTTTGGACTTCAGGTTTTCAGGAACGTCTCCATTAATGATACGCATGGCCAGACCTTCTACAATGGCGGTCTTACCCACACCAGGTTCTCCCACCAAAATGGGGTTATTCTTACTCCTGCGCGTTAAAATGTGCAGGGTTCTTCTAATTTCCTCATCCCTTCCAATCACGGGGTCTAGTTTACCCAGACGAGCCATATCATTTAAGTTCTTGGCAAACTTGTTTAGGAAATTGAGTTGTGTTTCTTGGGTTTGAGAATTAATACTATCGCCCTTGCGTAAATCCTTGATAGCGGTGATTAATCCTTTTTCTGTAAGACCTGCAGCTTTGAGGGTTTTTGAAACATCATCATTGGTTTGCAATAATCCCAAAAGCAAGTGTTCTGTACTAACAAATTCATCTTTGAATTCTTTGAGTACGGCATTAGCGCGCAGCATCACATTGCCCATGTCTCGGCTAATATTTTGTGCGGGTTCACCTCCAGGAATCTTGGGCAATTTTGCAATGGCTTCATCCATTTTGGATTCTACAAAAGCTATGTTTACATTGTTTCTTTTTAGCAAAAATGCTACCGAACTTTCTGAATCAGCTACCAATACTTTTAACAGGTGATTGGTTTCAATACTGGGGTTGCCCTGATTGAATGCCAATTGCTGCGCCGCCTGAATGGTTTCCTGCGCTTTGATGGTGTAATTACTCATGTTCATATACTATCCTCCGGTCCACTAGGGACTATTTAACGATTGTTTATATTTCATGCCGCCGTTTGACGGAAGCATGTAGTAAATTAGACGCAAAAATCATTCTAAGCACTTATTTGGGTGCAGGGGATCACCAAAACGGAAATTATGTCTGTAAAGTTCCAACATTTCTGCGTAAAAGTCAGTCTGGGATTGATTTTTCTGTTAATCTTTCAGGCCAGTCAAGCCCAATACAATTTTACTGGACTAGACCAATTGGTGGAAGCTAGTAAAAAAGATCTTGGTGGCGGTGCAATTGTTATGCTGTATAAAGATGGCAAAGTGGTTTATCAAAAAGCCGTGGGTGAATTTACCGCTAAAACACAGGCCCCCATTGCCAGTTGCAGCAAGTGGTTAACAGCAGCACTGGTCATGAGTTTTGTGGATCAGGGCAAACTGTCTTTGGATGATAAAGTAAGTAAGTTTATTCCCCTATTTGCCAAATATTCTAAAGGCTATATCACCATTCGGGATTGTCTTTCTCATATGACGGGAATTGAATCAGAACCGGTAAGTCTAAAGTCTGTTGTTGAAAGAAAAGGGTTTGCCAATTTGGAAGAAGAAGTAAACGATTTTGCTTCTAAAAAAGACATTCAATCCAATCCAGGTTTGGAATTTAGATACAGTTCCGTGGGTTTAAATATTGCAGGAAGAATTGTAGAGATTGTAGGCAGAAGAGGCTTTGAACAATTGATGCAGGAAAGAATTACTAGGCCCTTACTCATGCGCAACACCAGCTTCTCAAGTTTTGACGCGGTGAATCCATCCGGAGGTGCTTTGAGCACCCCTAATGATTATATGAATTTCATATCCATGATATTGAATAAGGGTATGTTCAATGGCAAACGCATTTTAAGTGAAGCTAGCATTGAAGCCATGCACCAAATTAGAACCAATAGCGGCATTATCAAATATGCCCCAAAGTTAGCGGCTGGATTTAACTATGGATTGGGTGAATGGATTCAGGAAACGGATGAAAATGGCAAAGCCACGGTTGTTAGTTGCCCGGGTTTGTTTGGCACTTGGCCCTTGGTAGACATGAGTAGAGATTATGCCTTACTCATCTTTACCAATAGCTTGCTCAAAGAAAGCAACAAAGAATGGTATGTAAAGGTCAAGGATATTGTTGACCAACAAATTCCCAAAAGGCATTAATCATTCAATAAATTTCTTGCCATGGAAACGCACATGAAACCCGTTAAAAAAGCTTTTGGTCAATACGAGCAAAAGAATGAACCTCTTGCATCTAGGAAAGTCTTTGCTAGTAGGGTCTATACCAATATTAGACTAGCAGCCATCTTTCTTTCTATCTGTTTACTCATTGGTGTATTGGGCTATAAATACCTAGGCCCCATGGATTGGATTGACGCCTTGCATAATGCATCTATGATCCTCAGTGGCATGGGACCTGTAGTCACCATAGAAACCACCGCCGGCAAACTATTCTCTTCTTTTTATGCGCTTTTTAGTGGCGTAGCATTTATCACCAATATTGGATTACTCATTGCACCTGTGGCACATAGATTTTTCCATATGTTGCACGCAAAAGAAGTTTGATTAGCCTTCTTTTTTTACAAACACCATTTTGGAATGATCGGCTTTATAAATAGCATCTAAAAAATCAACCCATTTTCCATACTCAGCTGCAGGGTATTGTCCCGCTTCCTGGGTTCTTTCTCGAATAACATTGATTTTGCTACCCTCTACACTAAACTGAATTTGATAAGAACCAAATTGGTTTTTCAATTGCAAAGATTTGGGCATGGCTTCCACAGTATAATTTGCTGGTATTTCCATTTCAACTGTGTCCCTATCTACATAAGCATAAGATAATTGTATGGGCAATTTCCTATCATTATCAGGATTCAATTTGGTTTGTGACTGGTTTAGTAAATTGGGATTAACAAACAGTCTTTTTCCTGAAACAGTGGCATAATTGGGTGCTTTGATATGCAATTGCTCATCAATCAAAGGAATCATTCCTGGCGTTTCTTGGTATTTGGAATCATCCACCTCATAAGTAGGAAGCCCAAGAACAGTGTTGAGGTATTTGTCTCTTTGCTCCTTGCTAGCATTGTGCAACAGTGAATGCAAATCTTCCTGTTGTAAACCTGTAGCCTTTGTTTGAATTTGAGCCAGTAGATTTCCCTCTATATCTATAATGGCTTTTACTTTGCGCAATTGCAGGTTCTTACTTGCAGGATAGGCCGGAGTCTCTACTACATGTCCACCATCCTCAGCAATTAATAATGCTTTTCTATTTCCAGTAAAGGAACCCATAAATCCTGCAGATTGACTTTGACTTGTACATTCTAACCAGATACTGTCTTTACCATTGGGAACACAACAGATTACATGGTTAAAATAAGGAGAGGGAAAATCTTCCGTTAACCCTTTTTTGCCCGAGCCTGCAGTGACTAACACATAATTGGCTTTAATGCCTGCTTCTTTTAAGAGGCTAACCATATAATTAGACAAGGCCTTACAATCGCCATAGCGATTGGCAACAACATATTTGGCATCAAAAGGCTGCCAACCTCCAATCCCCAGTTGTATGCTAATATAACGGGTATTCGATTGCATAAATTGATACAAGCGCTTTACTTTTTCTTCTTGGCTATCAGCACCTACCAATAACTCTTTTACTTTGGTTTTAACAGCAGCAGGTATTTCATCACGCCCCTTATTCAATTCAATATTTAACTTTCCCAAACTATTCCAAGTTCTCATATCTCCCTGATATTTTCCCAATACAAAATCAGTAGGCCCTAAATACATCATTGGGACTAGTTCTTTAATGGGAGGATGTTGGGGTTCTTCCACAATGGCTTTTAAATTATTCAATTCCCATTGGTATAGTTTTGTTTTTTGGGAATTTATTCGGGCAGCTTGTTCAAAATTGATTTGTTTAAAACGCATCTCATAATTGTCCTGGGTCTCTAAAATAAACCTACTTTGTTGTACGGCAAATCCAAAATCAGCCATTGGCATCCAATAAGGAAGATGATAACTGTTTTTCAATTCTTGTTCGTCTGAATACTCAACTGTATAAGGATACTGCCGATGATAAAAATTGTGTTTCTTGATTCTATCGTCCAGCATTAAACTAAATCCATCTGTAATGGGTGCATCTCCTAAATCTTTCTTCTTGACAGTTCTAATTTTTTTCCCGGCAGCGTCATAAAGTACTCCTTCAATATCTGACAAGTCTTCTAAGCTGCTATAGTTATTCATGTATTCTGCATACTCATCTCCCTGTTGGTCCAGAATAGTCAATGCATATTTACGTTTTACAATCACTTTATCTAAAGCAAGTAGAGATACTTTAATTTCTTCCATCCTTTTCACCACATGGGCGTATTGTTTCAAAGAATCAGGTATCAGGTTCACTGCATAAGACTGTGCTAATGACTGTTGAGCAATTATTAAACCTATAAAAAAGAAAATCCTTTTCATCATCTATTTGAGTTTCCTATATACAATTTGTTCCTGTTGTTTTTTAATCACTTGTGCAAAAAAGTCTCGCAAATAGTTATAGTCCTCACTTCCAAAATTGGCCTTGGTAAGCTTTAATTTAGTTCTTAATTGAATCCCATCCTCTGTTTTGCTGCATTTGTACTCAAAAAGTCCTTCTCCGTCATTCAATTCAAATTTGGCAGATTTAGGCATTTCTTCAATAGCATAGCCCTTAGGTGTTTCCATCATCAAAACATAGGTTTCATTGGTGGTATAGGGTAATTCAATGGGATATGATCTAGTATCAGAAACAAAAGGGTTTTTGGAAATTTTTTCCCCGAACAAAGGGTTTACATAAAGTATATCTTCTCCGGTTTTAATTTTAAAATCAAAGTTGACAGCTAGTGGTTCTTCATATTTTTTTAATGAATCAATTACTAGATTTTGAATTTCAACATCGCCCAAAAAACCATTTTTTAGCCCCTTTTCAAATTCAGTCATGGATGATTTTGAAAGACTTTGTCTAATAGCTAATGATTCATTCATGCCATGTTGAGATTTATAAGTCCCTTCCATTCCTACAGTTTCTGAGTTACTTAAAAAAACCGAAGTGAGTTTGTACTCATTCAAAGCATCTGCGTCAAAACTCACAGAATAAGGATCTTTTTTGGCAACCACCCAAGCAATTCCGTTATAACAAGAAGGAGATAGAAAACTAAAACCTAGCATTGGCTGAGATGCATCCAAATAATAAACCTTATCATCAATTTT
The DNA here is from genome assembly GCA_943372255.1 of Chitinophaga pinensis. Taxonomy (GTDB): domain Bacteria; phylum Bacteroidota; class Bacteroidia; order Chitinophagales; family Chitinophagaceae; genus Sediminibacterium; species Sediminibacterium pinensis_M. The sequence continues at coordinate 3,199 of CALRXZ020000080.1, read as the reverse complement.
AGTTTCACAAATTAAGTAGTTAAACCTGTCTAACAAAGGGTAAACAGGATGTACCCTTCCCCTATGTCTTAAGCTTAAAATCACGGGGTCAGAAGCTATATTTTCATGCCGCAACATAGCCAATAGTAAAATATTGAGTTCTGCAACAGATCCTGACCTTCGTTTGAAAATATCCCTTACCCCAGAGAATCTACTAATATATTTTCCATAAGTATTGGTACAAGTAAAATTATCTCTAACAAAGGCAAAAAGTTTGTACGCTTTTACCAAATCTGGATCATTGGGTTGAATCACTGTTTTTAACTCATCGGTTAACCAAACATTTGGTTTAGAATAAGCTACCCCAAAACTTTCATCCATCATTAATTCTTCACTTACTTTGGGCCAGGTCTGTAAAATAATCTGCACCAATTGATTTGGATTATAGACTTCTGCCAATTGAAAATCTAATTTTGTGACATAATTATTGATGGTGGTTGTAAAACCTTCCTCTTTCATGGCAGGTATGTCTTTGATTCCCCATTGTAGATCATGAACGGTGGCTTTTCTTCCAAAATCTGAAGCCTCTCCACCCACAAGCTTATTTTGCGCAAAATAGGTGTAGAACCTTGCATTGTCTGTTTTTACAGTAAATGGCAAAAAACCCTGATTTAGAATAACGTATTTATAAAAGTCTGGGATACTAACAGTATATGAGGACCAAAGACTAGGAATGGTTTCCTGAAATTGCCAAGATGGTAAATTTAAAATAAAAGGCGAAGTCACAGAATAACTATACTCAATAATGGAACCTACTTTTAATGCAGGGAAAGTGAATTTTTTGATGCTGGATTTATTGGAAAATTTTTCTTCAAACACAGATTTTGACTCCAGTTTGGTACGAATTACTTTCCCCCCTTCTAAATTGAAAGTATAGGCAACTAAGTCATTTAGTTGTTCAACAAGTTTACCATCCGATTGAAGGTCAATTACAACCTCGGCAAAATTAAATCCTTTAGCATCCAAGATTTTTACTCTTCTAGTGCGTTTAAAAACAATATTCAAAGCAGAATTAGTACTATTCTCTACAAATTGAGCTTCTCCAATATCTGCCAAAACAATAGCACTGGTAGATGCATCAATCAAATTGGAGTTTACAACAAAGTCAGATGCTTCAACTTTTCCAACCTTAATATTAGGTGGTACTTGACTAAATAAAACAATAGATAAAAATTGAGCTAAAAATAAAAATGAAATCTTACGCATTTGCTTTGCTTTTGTGTTCTTAGTTTTTAATTTTTTTCAATACAATCTGTTCGCTTTGTTTCTTGATAACAAATGCAAAATATTCTCTCAGGGCTTCATAATCATCCTGACTAAATGTGGCTCTATTAATTTGCATTTTCATTCTCAATTGAATTCGATTGGAACTTTTAGAAATCAGATATTCAAACATTCCATCATTCTCGTCCATAAGAAATCGGGTTGATTTTGGAATTTCTTCAATTTGATAGTCTGCAGGGATCTCCATATTCAAGACATAGACCTCATTAATAGTATGTGGCATTTCTATGGGATACTGCCGCTGAGTGGCAGAAAAAGGATTCTCTTTAATAGTTTCTCCAAAGAGCGGATTAATATACAATAGATCCTCGTCTGGCTTGAAATCAAAATCAAAATTAAGTTTCAATTTATCATCTAGTGATTTTAAGGAGTCTAATACCAAGTTGCTGATTTTAACATTGCTTGTAAATGATTTTTGTATGTTCTTTTCCAATTCCGGCAAACTTGTTTTAGCTAATTGCTCACGCATTTGTTGTGAACCGTGAAGACCTAGTTCAGATATATACCTTCCTTCAAATCCTTTTGAAGTATCAACTGAAATTAGCACGGTTGTCACTTTGGTTTCTTTTAATGAATCAGCAAAAAAAACTACTGGGCTTGCATTATCCTCATTGATAACCCATGCAGTTCCATTGTAAAGACTTTCATCTAATTGATTAAAACCTAAAAATGGCTGGGTAGCGTCCAAATAATAAGTATTTGTTTCCGATCTAGTTTCAACAATCACATAATTGAATCTGTCTAATAAAGGATAAACCGGATGCACAAATCCCCTGCTTCGCAAACTCAGCAATACTGGATTTGAAGGAATTTCTGCAAAGCGTAGCATGGCCAACATCAATAAATTCAAGTCTGCTACAGATCCGCTTTTTTTCTTAAACACTTCTTTTAAACTGGTTTGATCACTTATATGTGTACCATGATGCTCGGTACATGTAAAATTGTCCCTTACAAAAGCATAAATTCTTCTAATCTTTTCTTCATTGCTATTAGCACCTTTTAGTAATATTTTTACATCATCGCCCAGCCAGGCATTGATTTTATGATACGCCATTCCAAAATCTTCCCGGTTCTTTAAGTCTTCTGCAACTTTGGGCCAAGAAGCCATGATTTCTCTAACTGGAGAATTGGGAAAACGGTATTCAGACAATTGAAACTCTAATTTGGCCAAATGATTATTAATGGTAGAAGTGTATTTTTCCAACTTCATGGCTGGTACATCTTTGATAACCCATTTTAAATCGTGTACGGTGGTGCTTAGTGAATAGGATTTGTCATTTGCACCTGCACTTCCTCTTTCACGCACATTATATACAGAAAATCGCTCTTTTTTATCTTGGTTAGTAAAAGGCAAATAGCCCTGACTTAATAAAACATAGTTAAAAAAATCTGGCATGGCTACATTGTATTCACTCCAAATTGTGGGATACTGACCTTGAAAAGACCAAGGCTGTAGGTTGAATAAAAAATCAGAACGAATTCCGTAACTCATCTCAATAATGGAGCCCGCCTTTACGCCTGGGAAAGTGAATTTTTTTTTGATCAGGTTTTTATTAACCCGCTCTTCAAACACTGATTTAGCATCCAATTTGATTGTTTGTATGTTTCCATTTTCCAAATTATAGGTATTCCCTTTGAGGTCATTGAATTGTTCTGTACTCTGCCCACTGGTATAGAGATAGACTTCTACTTCAGCTGCATTAAACCCATTGTTATTACGGATCAGAATTCTTTTTTGCCTACTGAATTCAATACTAAACCAACCTTGCAAATTCCCTACAAACTCTGAATTACCAATATCAGATAATACAACTGCATTGGCGTTAGAATCTTGAAAATTAGCAGGAAGTACAAAATCATTTGCAGTAATTTTTCC
>CALRXZ020000079.1:0-18159 GCA_943372255.1 Chitinophaga pinensis | reverse complement strand
ATGGAAAAGTTCAAAGAAAATGTAGAGCGCATCTACGCATAAACAAAAATTTATATCAAATAAGAAGCTCGGGAAACCGGGCTTTTTTCATGGAGTAAACCGTGCTAAATCTTGGTTTTGATTGCTTATATTTGAGAAAAGCCTTTTTATGATATCCATTTTTCAAAAAATTTCTCTCACAGTTTTTTCTTTTTGCTTGTTTCAAATAGTAATGGCACAACCCAAAGCCATTCCTGCAACTCAAGTAGACGCTATTAAAAAAGAAGTCTTAACCAGTGTGAGTGGAAAAGAAAAAGCTGTTCAAGAAATGGTAGACATGGTCTTCAGTTTTGGAGAACTAGGATTTCAAGAAATTGAAACATCTAAATACCTAACCAGTATTTTAGAAAAAAATGGATTTACCATTGAACGAGGCATTGCTGGTATACCCACTGCGTGGATGGCCAAATGGGGCAATGGTAGTCCTGTGATTGCGTTAGGTTCAGACATTGATTGTATCCCCAAAGCATCTCAGAAACCAGGCGTAGCCTATAAAGACCCAATAGTAGAAGGTGCTCCCGGCCATGGAGAAGGGCATAATTCTGGTCAAGCCGTGATCATCTTTGCGGCCATTGCTGCCAAAGAAGCCATGATCAAAAATAAGATTCCAGGAACCTTGCTCATCTGGCCTGGTGTTGCGGAAGAATTGGTGGGTAGTAAGGCTTGGTATATCCGTGACGGTTATTTTAAAAATGTAGACGCATGTATTTTCACCCATGTAAGTGGTGATTTTGGTTGTGATTATGGAGACAATGGCATGAATGGATTGGTGTCTGTAAAATTTTCTTTTGAAGGCGATGCTGCACACGCCGCTGGCGCACCTTGGAGGGGCAAGAGCGCATTGGATGCTGTAGAGCTCATGGATATTGGTTGGAATTTTAAACGCGAACATTTAAAACCCACCCAGCGTTCGCATTATGTAATCACGGATGGTGGTGACCAACCCAATGTGATTCCATCAAAAGCCAGTGTTTGGTATTATTTCAGAGAAAGAACTTACGATGATATTCAAAACATGTATGATGCTGGAATTCGCATTGCAAAGGGTGCAGCCATGATGACCGAGACCAATATGAAATATCAAATTTTGGGAACAGCATGGCCCGGACATTTCAACAAATCCTTGGCGCAGGCATTGTATGCCAATATTCAAAAAGTAGGTTTACCTGAATGGTCAGAAGCCGACCAACAAATGGCAAAAGCCGTTCAAAAACTAGTTGAAGCTCCTAAAAAAGACAATGCAGGAAGAGAAATCAACGGTTTGAGAGATAAGATAGATACCCTAAAAGGATCGGTTCCTTTTTCAATGGGTGGCGGCTCAGATGATATTGCCGATATCTCTTGGAACCTACCTACCATTGTGCTTAGGTATCCTGCTAATATTCCAGGCACCAAGGGACACCACTGGGCCGATGCCATTGCCATGGCAACACCTATTGCCCACAAGGGTTCACTAGCTGGAGCAAAAGCCACTGCACTCACTTTGATAGATTTATTTACCAATCCCAAAGTATTGGCAGATGCCAAGGATTATTTTACCAATGTGCAAACAAAGGATACCAAGTACAAACCCTTTATCTCTGCCACTGATCCACCAGCTATTTATTTGAATAAAGAAATCATGGGACAATATCGTGAGCAGATGAAACCGTTTTATTATGATCCTAGCAAGTATGGTACTTACCTAGAACAATTAGGAATCAAATATCCAACCGTAGAGAAAAAATAAAAAATAAAAAATAAAAATGCCTCAGAATTTTCTGAGGCATTTTTAAATATAGCCCGTTCGTTTTTCACTCTTCACTCTTCACTCTTCACTCTTCACTCTTCACTCTTCACTCTTCACTCTTCACTCTTCACTCTTCACTCTTTATTGTATCCCCGGTTGTTTTAATTCCCAACCAGTTTTCTTTTTTTCTGCATCTACAATGGCTTTTACATCGGCCAATAATTTTTTGGCGTCATATACAATTCCGTCTTTGATGGTGTATTGAACACCACCCGTTCTCACAATTTTATTGTCTGCAGTGAGTTCAATAGCGCCTGTACCATAGAGTACTTGAAGGTTCTTAAGAGGATTAGAATTTACAATGGCTAAATCAGCTAGTTTACCCACTTCTACCGTTCCCAAATCTTTTTCAACACCCAGTGCTTGTGCACCGTATAAGGTAGCAGACCTAATGACTTCTAATGGATGAAAACCTGCTTCACGCAACAGTTCTAGTTCACGGATATAACCAAATCCATAAGTCTGATAAATGAATCCATTGTCAGAACCCGCAGTTACCCTACCACCACGATTTTTGTATTCGTTGATAAAACTCATCCACAAACGATAATTGTTTTTCCATTCTACTTCTTGTTCGGTTCCCCAGTTCACCCAATAAGATCCGTGTGATTGCAAAGAGGGTTCAAAGAATTTCCAAAGAGAAGGAAGGGTATATTTTTCATGCCATTCAGCCCTTCGTGCTCTATGCAAATCTCTATTGGCATCATAGATATTAAAAGTAGGATCAAGGGTAAAATCCAAGGCCAATAATTCATCCATCACTTTGTTCCAGTGTGGTGTAAATGGCGCTGCTGCTTGTTTCCAGAGTTTGCCTGCTTCTTCAAACCTATTTTGTTCGCTGTTGTAATTGTAGTCTAGTGGAAACTGTTGCACGGTTTTGTCTGTGAATAAAGCTTCAGGTAAACCATACCAGTGTTCCATACTTGTCATACCTGCTTTGGCAGAACTAAGTACATTCCATCTTGCTACATCGGTTTGTGCATGGTGTGCGCAAGAACGCAATCCCAATTTTTTGTTTTCTCTAATGGCTGCATCCATCACTTCAGGAGAAGCACCAAAGAATTTAATTCCGTCAGCACCATTTTTGGCATTCTGTTGTACCCAAGCCCTGGCTTGATCTGCATTGGCAATGGGAGTTGGACTACCCATTCCAAAAGCGGTGTAGGCAAAAATGCGAGGAGCAGTAATGCTATTGGCGACAGACTTTCTTTTTTGATCTAATACCCATTCTAGGCCGTTCCCGGCCGATGGGTCTCTAATGGTAGTAATGCCATGAGCCATCCACAATTTAAACACGTATTCTGCTGGGGTACCTTGTTCGGTGCCACCAATATGACCATGCATATCTATTAAGCCAGGCATGGCATACATGCCTTCACAATTCAATTCTTTGCCGCCTTCTTTTAAAACAGGTCTTCGTGCCGGATTAATTTTCCCTGCTGGATTTCCTAGCGATGCAATTTGGACAATCCTATTTTTTTCAATCACAATGTCTACGGGACCGTAGGCTGGTGCGCCTGTTCCATTAATTAGGGTAACACCGCGAATAATGAGTTGTGTATATTGGCCATCACCTTCTTTTCTTTCAGGTGCTTTTTGAATCTGTGCCAAAACAGAAATGGACAATGAGCATAGGATGCCCAAGAGCATCCCTAAAAGGAGTTTGTTTCGCATAACAGTTGTTTGTAAGCTTGAATATCGGAATTATTCTACAACAGGGCTGCTTCTGCACTGGTTTTTCTTGCGAGCTTCTAAGAACTTATTTCTAATCACGGTTTGAACAGGTGTGTCAGAGATCTTGCTTTCTAGCCAAGAAATAATATCTAGATACATAAAGGCCCTGGTTTCTAAAGGATCGTGTTCCAACTCTTTTAGTTTTGCCAATAGCTTTTCAAATGCGGGTTTGAGTTCTTGGTTTTGTAAACGAAAACTCTTTTTTACAAAGTCAAAAACGGCTAGTTCCACTGTACTTAAGTTTTCCATTTTGTACATGAACCTATATACGTTTTTGAGCAAGTATTCTAGTAAATCAAAATTGCCCAATTCATAGTGTGCTATTAAATGCAACAATCGCGCATAGCACTGCAAATCTGTTCTTAGATCCATTTTCCAATTGATAATCTTATTCAGATAGTCAATACTCTGGTCATGGTTGCCGCTACCAAAATAGAGAGAGGCAATCTTATAATAGAACACCAAGATTCTATGACGATCTAGGTATAATTCATATTCCTTGAGTTTGGATTCTATATAGGGAACATCGGCCAAGCCTTCTGTAAAAGTCCCTTCCAGAAAATGTCTATTGAGTTTAGAAATCTGTAAATAGACAAATACCTGTATCAGGTTATTTTGGTTTTCTAGTACTATGGGAGTTTGAGAAAAGGCTTCAAATTGGCTAATGGTTTCCTGAAATTTTTGATAGTTCTTCAGGTCAAAATGTGCACCCATTAAGTTGTGTAAGCCCTTAATATAATGGGCCGTTTCAACTTCTATCATCCTGGGTTCTGTTTGAAACAGGTCTACCCATTTTTGACAGTATCTATAATATCCAATTAGGTCCTGTGTAATAAATGCGTACCAGCAATAACACTGATATCTATACAATCTTTCGTAAAAACCCTTGGCGTCTTTGGACGCTTCAATCACGGAATTATTGAAAAATCTATTTAACTCTTCTGTATCCTTACTGTTTCTAGCCAGACCATTCTTAATATACCAACTATATAACTGTAGAGAGAGATTGGACAATGCACCAATCATGGTTAGGCGATAGTTGGTTTCTTCTACATCGGCAGCAAGTTTGTCTGCTCGGTCTTGCATACTACGGGTAATATGTAGGCTTTCTATGTTTTTTTCTAGAAACAGGGCTTGCAATAAATAAGTAACCTGATTATTGGCTTTGGCTAGGTCTTTGATCTTCTCCAAAATTCTTAGGCTTTGGTAATACAATCCCTTATTGTAGAGAATCCGGGCAAAATCTAGCTGTTCGTGTAGTTGTAAGTCAATATTTTCATCCTGTTTCAGCAGTCTTAAACTGGCCAAAATCTCCTTATAGAGGTGGGCTTTTAGATTAGATAGTTGCTGTTTTTGAATGCCAGGGGTCTTTTTTAGTAGGATTTCCTCGTCATATTCCACCATCTTGTCTAGTGCATCAAACAATTGGGTGATTTTCAGGTCTGAGGAACCTGTGTTCCGAGTCACAAAAAGCTTGAAATTCCGCTTTTCCCACCTTTCTAAGGACTGGACTAATAAAAATAAGGCATCGGTAGAACGGTTAGGCATCGTAATTTTTTATTCCTAAAATCCAGTAACAGTAAGGCTTTCAACAAATATAAGACTATTTGACCAGTGTAAAACAACCCCTATTTTGGTCATTTTTAGAGTTGGGGGCTTGCTATATTCGAAAATGGCAGGTACCTATTTTGTCGTTAAAGGCAATCGATGACAAAAATAAGTGCCTGCCTTCTTAACAAAAAACAGTATTCATGAGTGATAAGGTCTTCATATTCGATACCACATTACGCGACGGGGAACAAGTACCCGGTTGTAAGCTAAATACCAAAGAGAAACTGGATTTGGCCTTGCAATTGGAAGCCTTGGGCGTTGATATCATTGAAGCAGGGTTTCCTATTTCTAGCCCAGGTGATTTTGAATCAGTTACCCAGATTTCTAAAGCCATAACCAATGCTACTGTATGCGGATTAAGCAGGGCGGTGCAAAAAGACATTGAAGTAGCAGCTGAGGCTTTGAAATTTGCCAAAAGACCCCGAATTCATACGGGAATTGGCACTTCTGATTTTCATATCAAAAGTAAATTCAATTCTAACAGAGAGGATATTCTAGCTAGGGCCATCCAGTGTGTTAAATGGGCCAGAAATTTCACGGATGACGTGGAGTTTTATGCCGAAGACGCGGGTAGAACCGATAATGATTATCTAGCACGCGTGGTTGAAGCCGTGATTAAAGCCGGTGCCACTGTAGTAAATATTCCAGATACAACTGGCTATTGCTTGCCATACCAATACGGGGAAAAAATTGCTTACCTCGTAAACAATGTTGCCAACATTGACAAAGCAATTATTTCTTGTCATTGCCATAACGACCTAGGTTTGGCTACGGCCAACAGCATTGCAGGCGTGATTAGCGGTGCTAGACAAATTGAGTGTACCATCAATGGTCTGGGCGAACGCGCAGGTAATACTTCATTAGAAGAAGTGGTGATGGTGATTGAACAACACAAACATTTGGGCTTTCATACAGGCATCAACCACAAACAACTCTATCCCATGAGTAGAGAAGTTTCTGATGTAATGCGTATGCCAGTTCAACCAAATAAAGCCATTGTGGGGTCAAATGCTTTTTCTCATTCATCGGGTATTCACCAAGATGGATTTTTGAAAGATGCCACTACTTATGAGATCATCAACCCTGAACAAGTTGGTGCAGGTCTGAGCAAAATTGTACTTACTGCTAGAAGCGGCAGAAGCGCGCTAGCACACCGTTTGCAAAAAATTGGTTATCAGTTTAACAGAAATGACATTGACTTTTTATACGATAAATTCTTGCAAGTAGCAGATAAGAAGAAAGAAGTGGAAGAGGATGACTTGCACCAGCTGGCAAAGGCTTATACGCCTGAGTTGGCCACTCACTAGGGTTTTCTCATAAGTATAGTTTTAGTTTTACGCGTGGGGCTTTTGCCCCGCGCTTTTTAAAAACAGAGTTCTTTTTTTATTCCGGATGATGCACTATATTCGTTGCAACAACAACCTATGTTTCAACGCAACAATAAAAGTGTCACTATCATTAACATCATCATTTTGGTGGTGATAGTCATTATTATTCCAGCACTGAACGGAGGTTGCGCAATTTGATAGTTTAATAAAACCTAACTATAAAAAGCCCCGCCTCCAAAAGGCGGGGCTTTTGTTTTTCATCATCTTAAAAAAGAACAAACAGATTATGGCAAATTATTTTAACGAGAACACAATTATCTATCTAGACGGCGCTTTTGTAAAAGCTGCCGATACTAAGATGAACCTCTATAGTCAGTCTTTGCACTATGGCTTTGCCGTGTTTGAAGGAATCCGATCTTATAAAACCGCTAGTGGCGAGACCAAAATTTTCAAAGCAAAAGAACATTATGATCGCTTAAGGGTTTCAGCAGAAACACTGTCTCTGCCTTATGACTATGATACGGATGAACTTATTTCAGCTACCTACAAAGTTTTAGCAGACAATAACTTGCAAGACGCTTACATACGCCCACTAGTTTATGTAGGTGAGAATATGAGCTTTAATAAAAATACCAGTGCCCACCTAACTATTCAAGCTTGGGAAATGGGTGCTTTTTTGGGTGACAAGTTGTTGCGGATCATGACTTCTTCTTTTGAAAGACCTAATCCCAAAGGATTTAAGATTCACGCAAAAGCGGCTGGTCATTATGTGAATTCCATTATGGCTTCACAAGAAGCAAAGTCAAAAGGATATGATGAGGCTTTACTAACAGATATGAATGGCTTTGTAGCGGAAGGTCCTGGTGCCAATATGTTTTATGAAAAAGACGGTAAACTATTTACCCCATCATTGGGCAATATTTTACCTGGTATTACTAGGGCAACTGTTTTAGAAATCTGTGAAACACTTGCTATTCCAGTAGAAGAAAAATTCTTTACCGTTGAAGAAGTATATGGAGCAGACGCTGCTTTTTTCTGTGGAACCGCTGCCGAAGTAATTGGCTGGGAAAGCTTAGACGGGAAACCATTTACCAAAAATTGGGATGAGACTTTGAGTAGAAAAGTACAAGAAGCCTATTCTGCATTGATTGTTGAGAAAAAATAAAACTGATTATGGAACTGAATAAATATAGCAAAACCATTACCCTAGACCCTACACAGCCTGCAGCGCAGGCCATGTTCTATGGAATTGGATTAACGGATGAAGACTTGCATAAGGCACAAGTGGGTGTAGTGAGCATGGGTTACGATGGTAACACTTGTAATATGCACTTGAATGATTTGGCTAAGAAAGTAAAAGCCGGTGTTTGGGAAAACAATTTAGTGGGATTAATCTTCAACACTATTGGAGTCAGTGATGGTATGAGTAATGGTACCGATGGTATGCGTTATTCTTTGGTGAGTAGAGATATTATTGCAGACAGTATTGAAGCAGTTTGTGGTGCACAATATTATGATGGACTAATTGCCATTCCTGGTTGTGATAAAAACATGCCTGGCTCTTTAATTGCTATGGGTAGGTTGAATAGACCTTCTATTATGGTCTACGGCGGAACCATCGCCCCTGGGCATTATAATGGACAAGACTTAAATATTGTTTCTGCATTTGAAGCCCTTGGTCAGAAAATAGCTGGACAATTAAGTGAAGCAGATTTTAAAGGCATAGTGCAACATGCTTGCCCAGGCGCTGGTGCTTGTGGTGGTATGTATACCGCAAACACCATGGCATCGGCCATTGAGGCCTTGGGTATGAGTTTGCCTTTCTCTTCTTCCAATCCGGCGCTGAGCGATGAAAAACAAAAAGAATGCGAAGACGCTGGAAAAGCTATCAAGCTTTTATTAGAAAAAGATATTAAGCCAAGAGATATCATGACCAAGAAAGCATTTGAAAATGCAATTACTTTGATCATGATCTTGGGTGGTAGTACCAATGCTGTCTTGCACATGATTGCCATGGCCAAGAGTGTAGACGTTAGTATAACACAAGATGATATTCAGGCCATCAGCAATAAGACTCCAGTGTTAGCCGATTTTAAACCTAGTGGTAAATACTTGATGCAAGACTTACACCAATATGGTGGCGTTCCTGCAGTAATGAAATACTTATTACAAAAAGGATTCTTACACGGCGATTGTTTAACCGTAACGGGAAAAACAATTGCAGAGAATCTGGCCAATATGCCTGATCTGGATTTTGACCAACAAAAAATCATACTCCCCCTTGAAACACCTTTAAAAGCTACTGGTCATTTACAAATCCTGTATGGTAATTTGGCCGAGAAAGGATCTGTTGCAAAGATCAGTGGCAAAGAAGGTGAACGTTTTGTAGGACCTGCTCGCGTATTTAATGGTGAGCGAGAATTGATTGAAGGTATTAATAGTGCTAAGATTAAAAAGGGAGATGTTGTAGTCATTATCAATGTAGGTCCCAAAGGTGCACCAGGAATGCCGGAGATGTTGAAACCCACATCGGCCATTATTGGCGCAGGTTTAGGCAAATCAGTAGCCCTGATTACAGATGGTAGATTTAGTGGTGGTACACATGGATTTGTGGTTGGCCATATTACACCTGAAGCCTATGTAGGCGGTTTAATTGGTTTGGTAAAAGACGATGATATTATTGAATTAGATGCCGTTAATAATACCATACACTTGAAAGTGAGTGATGAAGAAATTGCACAACGCAGAGCCAATTGGAAACAGCCTGCGCCAAAAGCAACCAAGGGTGTTTTGTTTAAATACGCACAATGTGTAAAAGACGCTTCGGAAGGTTGTGTAACCGATGAAGCATAATATAGTCCAATCAAATTAATAGAAACTGATGGAAACTTTAGCAGTAGAACAAAAAGTAATAGCTACCAAAAAAACGCAAACCCTTAGTGGTTCTAAAGCAGTTTTGGAGGCCTTTGTAGCAGAAGGAGTAGATACCATTTTTGGTTATCCTGGTGGCGCCATTATGCCAATTTATGATGCGTTATACGATTATCATGACAAACTGAAACATATCTTGGTTCGTCACGAACAAGGCGGCATCCATGCTGGTCAAGGTTATGCACGTACATCCGGAAAATGTGGTGTAGTATTTGCAACAAGCGGTCCGGGTGCAACCAACCTTGTAACAGGATTGGCAGATGCCATGATTGATAGCACACCCTTGGTTTGTATTACCGGACAAGTATATGCACATTTATTGGGTACCGATGCGTTTCAAGAAATTGATGTGATTAATATTACTACACCAGTTACCAAGTGGAACTATCAAGTAACTGACGCAACTGAAATACCTGCTGTGTTGGCAAAAGCATTTTATATTGCCAAAAGCGGTAGACCAGGACCGGTATTAATAGATATCACAAAAAATGCTCAACTGCAACAATTCGAGTATGAAGGATATCAGCCTTGTACACATATCAGGAGCTATCGTCCAAAACCAATTATCCGTAAAGAATATGTTGCTGCTGCAGCTGAATTGATCAATAAAGCAGAAAAACCATTTATCATTTTTGGCCAAGGAGTAATCTTGGGTAAAGCGGAAAAAGAATTCAAAGACTTTGTTGAGAAAACTGGTATACCTGCTGCATGGACAATTTTAGGATTGAGTGCACTTGCTTCAGATCATCCTTTGAATGTGGGCATGCTTGGAATGCATGGCAATTATGGTCCTAATGTATTGACCAATGATTGTGATGTGTTGATTGCTGTGGGAATGCGATTTGATGATCGTGTAACTGGCCGATTGGATAAATATGCCAAACAAGCAAAAATAATCCATCTAGACATAGATCCCTCTGAGATTGATAAGAATGTAAAAGCAACAGTTGGTGTATGGGGTGATTGTAAAGAAACATTACCCATGCTTACAAAATTAGTTGAATCAAAAGTATACCCTCAGTGGGTGAATAGATTCAAAGAATACCAATTGGAAGAAGAAAAAGAAGTGATTCATGAAGAGTTGAATCCATCAACCGATATTTTGACAATGGGCGAAGTGATTCGAAATTTGAATGAATTAACAGGCGGTAATGCGGTGATTGTAACTGATGTTGGTCAACACCAAATGGTAGCATGTAGGTATGCTAAATTCAATCAGAGTAAAAGCAATGTAACATCAGGAGGATTAGGAACAATGGGCTTTGCGCTCCCTGCAGCTATTGGTGCAAAATTTGGCGCACCTGAAAGAACAGTAGTAGCAATTATTGGTGATGGTGGAGTTCAGATGACCATTCAGGAATTAGGAACGGTTATGCAGAGTGAAGTGAATATTAAAATTCTAATCTTGAATAATGAATTCCTTGGAATGGTACGTCAATGGCAGCAGTTGTTTCACGATAAGCGTTATTCATTTGTAGACATTGCCAGCCCTGATTATGTTGCTGTAGCAAAAGCGTACAAAATAGAAGGGCAAAAAATTAGTCAACGTGAATATTTGCGTGATGCGCTTGCAACAATGTTGAACCACAATGGGTCCTACTTACTGGAAGTGATGGTAGGAAAAGAAAACAATGTGTTCCCAATGGTACCTCAAGGTTGTAGTGTTAGCGAGATTAGGTTGAAATAAAAAATCATCATTCATTTAATTACCCATCTGGGTTGGTTATGCATAAAGAAGAATTTACCATTACAGTATATACCGAAAACCATATTGGTTTGTTGGTGAGAATTGCTACTATGTTTAGTAGAAGGAAAATAAATATTGAAAGTTTGAATACTTCACCTTCAGAAGCAGAGGGCATTCACCGCTTTACCATAGTGATCAATGAATTTGAAGAAGTAGTGCGCAAATTGGCTAGACAGATTGAAAAACAAGTAGAGGTTTTAAAAGCTTATTACAATACCAATGAAGAAATTGTTTGGCAAGAATTGGCTTTGTACAAAGTATCTACTGATGAGATTGCAGAAAAAGCAAAAGTAGAAAGGTTATTACGTGAACATGGAGCAAGGGCTGTGGTGATTCGTAAAGACTATACCATTTTTGAAACCAGTGGTCACCGCGAAGAAACAGATAAGTTGGTAGAAGTATTGGCTCCTTACGGTTTAATTGAATTTGTAAGAAGTGCAAGAGTAGCCATTATTAAAGCAAGTCATGGATTTCATGAAAAATTAAAAGAGTTTGAAGAGACAGAACCAGGTGAAGATCAAGTTGAAAATGAATTCCTTGATAAACAAAATGAAGTATTCACCATGTAAAAGGAAGACTTTAATTGATCATATTTAATAAACAAACAAATTGTTCTTAGAAACAAGCAAAAAAAAGAAAATGGGAAATTATTTTAACACGCTATCACTTAGAGAGAAACTGAATCAGTTAGGAGTTTGTGAATTCATGGATAAAACTGAATTCTCTGATGGTGTAGAAAAATTAAAAGGTAAGAAAATTGTTATTGTTGGATGTGGTGCTCAGGGTTTGAACCAAGGTTTAAACCTGCGTGACTCTGGTCTAGACGTGTCTTACACTTTGCGCAAAGAAGCCATTGAAGCAAAACGTCAATCTTGGAAATCAGCTACCGAAAACAATTTTACAGTTGGTACTTATGAAGAACTAATTCCTACTGCTGATTTGGTCATCAATTTGACACCAGACAAACAACATACTTCTGTGATTAATGCAGTAATGCCCTTGATGAAACATGGAGCAACCCTGTCTTATTCTCATGGTTTTAATATTGTTGAGGAAGGCATGCAAATTAGAAAAGATATTACTGTAATCATGGTGGCTCCTAAATGCCCTGGTTCTGAAGTACGTGCAGAATACCAGCGTGGATTTGGGGTACCTACATTGATTGCCGTACACCCAGAGAATGATCCAGAAGGAAAAGGTTGGGAACAAGCCAAAGCCTATTGTGTAGGTACTGGTGGTCATAGAGCTGGTGTATTGAAATCTTCTTTTGTGGCAGAAGTAAAATCAGATTTAATGGGTGAGCAAACCATTCTTTGTGGATTGTTGCAAACCGGTTCAATTCTATGCTTTGACAAGATGATTGAGAAAGGCATTGACAAAGGATATGCTTCTAAATTAATTCAATACGGATGGGAAGTAGTAACTGAAGCCTTAAAGCAAGGTGGTATTACTGCCATGATGGATCGTTTGTCCAATCCTGCCAAGATTAAGGCTTATGAATTGTCTGAAGAACTCAAAGACATCATGCGCACCCTGTTCCAAAAACACCAAGACGATATCATGAGTGGCGTTTTCTCTCAAACCATGATGGAAGACTGGGCCAATAATGACAAGAACTTACTTACTTGGAGAGCAGCTACTGGCGAAACAGCTTTTGAAAAAACGCCTGCTGGCGATGTGAAAATTGCAGAGCAAGAATTTTTTGACAATGGTTTGTTATTAGTAGCGTTTGTAAGGGCTGGTGTAGAACTTGCTTTTGAAACCATGGTAGAATCTGGCATTAAAGCTGAGTCTGCATACTATGAGTCTTTGCATGAAACTCCATTGATTGCCAATACTATTGCTCGCAAGAAATTGTTTGAAATGAACCGCGTTATTTCTGATACGGCTGAATATGGTTGCTATTTGTTTGATCATGCTTGTAAACCACTGTTGGCTGATTTTATGAAAAAAGTAGACACAGATGTGATTGGTAAAAATTTCAACAATGGTATTGATGCTGGCGTTGACAATAAGATCTTGATTGCCGTGAATGAAGTAATTCGTTACCATCAAGTTGAATTGGTGGGTGCTGAATTACGCAGGGCCATGACCGATATGAAGACCATTAGTACTGTTGCATAATGTCTTTAGCCTGCTGAATCATTAACTGTTCAGCAGGCTATTTTTTTGAAAGATCAACTTGAAATGCCAGAAGATTTTATTATCTTCAAGCCTCATTAGGAACATGCAAATACTGCAACAACATATTATCTCTACCACTGCAACGGCTTCTACGCTGTTTGTTGTTGTTCCTACAACTACCACTACGACCCTGTAAAGGGTTGTCATTTCCATATTACCAAGGGGCTGTAAAGCTGTTTATCAACAAGATCAAATCATTTGTTCCTAAGGGAATCAGAAATAGAATGTATGCAAGTATTAAAATTTGGCGGTAGCTCTGTAGCAAATGCCAAAAACATGAACCAAGTTGTTTCCATTGTATTGGAAGCTGTTAAAAAAGAACCTTTAATCTTGGTGCTTTCTGCCATGGGTGGTGTTACTGATGCACTGTTACAAACGGGTAGCTTAGCAGAAGCAGGAGACGAGTCTTATCAGCAAGTACTAAAAGGCTTGGAGCAAAAGCATTTGGATGCGGTAAGGGAATTATTACCCATTCAACAACAAAGCGCTTGTTTGAGTCAGGTAAAACAAAAGTTCAATGAATTAGAAGCCATTAGTGATGGTGTATTTTTATTAGGAGAATTGTCTGAACGTACCCGAGATAGAATGGTGAGTTATGGAGAGATCCTTTCTTCCTTAATTATGTCAGCTAAATTTCAATCTTTACCCCTAGAGCAGCAATGGGTAGATTCCAGAAACCTGATCAAAACTAATTCCCATCATGGCAATGCCTTGGTAGATTTTGGCAAGACCAATCAGTTAATCAAAGAATATATTGCTAATCATTTATGCAGTTTATATATAGCACCAGGATTTATTGCCAGTGATCAACACAATCATACTACTACATTGGGAAGAGGTGGTTCTGATTATACCGCTGCCATTTATGCTGCTGCCGTGCAAGCATCTGTACTAGAAATTTGGACCGATGTAAGTGGCATGATGACCGCAGACCCAAGACTGGTAGCCAATGCCAGACCCATACAACATATCTCTTATCAGGAAGCCATGGAGCTTTCTCATTTTGGCGCAAAGATTATTTATCCGCCAACCATTCAACCGGTCATGACTGCCCATATTCCAGTATGGGTCAAGAATACTTTTGCGGCGCAGGAACACGGAACTCTAATTGAGAATGGCACAAGCATCAATGACAATATTATTCGAGGCATTTCTTCTGTAAATAAGATCAGTCTGCTTAGTTTGGAAGGCAGTGGCATGGTAGGCATTCCTGGATTTTCCAAGCGCTTATTTGAAGCTTTGGCCAATCAAAGTGTGAATGTGATCTTAATAACCCAAAGTTCTTCTGAACATAGTATTTGTGTGGGTATCAATGATGCCGATACAGAGAAAGCAAAAGCGGTAATTGACCTAATGTTTAGTCATGAGATTCAAACAGGCAGGGTTGAACCATTGAAAGTTGAAAAAGGATTATCCATTGTAGCCTTGGTAGGGGAACAGATGAAAAGCCATCCAGGTATTAGTGGTAAAATGTTTGGTGTGCTGGGAAGAAATGGGATTAATGTTCGTGCCATTGCACAAGGTTCTTCAGAGAAAAATATTTCGGCCGTTCTTTCTTCCATTGATGTACAGAAAGCCATCAACGTTTTGCACGAGGAATTCTTTGAAACCACCTACAAGCAGTTAAACGTTTTTGTTGCAGGTACAGGTAATGTAGGAGGAAAGCTATTGGCTCAGTTGCAAAAACAGTATCAATATTTATTAGAGCATTTGCGCTTACAAATTAGGGTAGTAGGTCTGGCCAATAGCAAACGCATATTGCTACAAGAAGAAGGCATTAACCTAGAAAACTGGAAATCTAGTTTAGAAGCAGCACCGCTTGGTAGTATTCACCAGTTTGTTGAACAAATTAGAACACTCAATTTGCGTAATAGTGTTTTTGTAGACGTAACAGCCAATGCAGAAGTGGCAGCTGTTTATGGTAAATTACTCACTAGAAGTATTTCTGTAGTGGCATGTAATAAAATTGCCTGTTCATCTTCCTATAGCGCCTATCAGTTACTCAAGCAACAGGCCAGAGAATTCAATGCTAAGTTTCTGTTTGAAACCAATGTGGGAGCAGGTTTGCCCGTGATTGGTACTTTAACCGATTTACTCAGAAGTGGTGATGCTATTAGCAAAATTCAGGCCGTGTTATCAGGCACTTTAAATTTTGTATTTAATAACTACAATGGCACAAAACCATTTGCTCAAGTGGTTAGACAAGCACAGGCAGAAGGGTATACCGAACCTGATCCAAGACTAGATTTGGGAGGAACCGATGTGATGCGTAAGATCATGATTCTAGCGCGTGAATCCGGTAGACAATTGGAAATGGATGACATTAGTAACGAATACTTTTTACCAGCCAGTTGTTTTGAAGGAAGTGTGGAAGATTTTTATGCAGAGATGGAAAAACAAGAATCCCATTTTAAAGCCATTTATGATGCAGCAGCTGCCAAAAATTGCAAATTAAAATTTGTAGCTGCCTATGAAAATGGCAAAGCGGCTGTTGGCTTGCAACATATTCCTGCGGAATCTGATTTTTACCATTTGTATGGCAAGGATAACCTGGTTTTGTTTTACACTGAGCGATATCCAGAACAACCACTGGTGGTAAAAGGAGCAGGAGCAGGTGCAGAAGTAACTGCTTCAGGCGTATTTGCAGACATCATTAGAGTAGCAAGGGTTTAAATATATAGTATGGAGAACAAATTAGCAATCAATAGCCCTTACCAAATGGATTTTTCCGCTATAGTAAAAGTGGAAGCGCCAGCCACCGTAGCCAATATGGTTTGTGGTTTTGACGTATTGGGTTTTGCAGTGAATGAGCCTTTTGACAAAATGCAGATTCGCTTTAAAGAAACACCTGGTATAAGTATCATCAATGATGACGAATACAACCTGCCCACAGATCCTGAAAAAAATGTTGCAGGTGCAGCTTTACTGGCCATGATGGAAGAATTACCCAGCAATATTGGCTTTGAACTAACCATTCAAAAACAGATCAAACCCGGTTCTGGCGTAGGCTCTAGTGCGGCTAGTTCTGCAGGAGCTGTGGCTGCTGCCAACAGACTTTTAAACAATTACTTTAGCAAAGAAGACTTAGTGCGTTTTGCGATGAATGGCGAAAAATTGGCCTCAGGTGTGAAGCACGCGGATAATATTGCGCCTTGTATTTATGGAGGAGTCACCTTGATCCGTTCTATTTTTCCTTTAGATATTGTGTCACTAGCAGCGCCTGTATTATATGTGACCATTGTACACCCACAAATAGAAGTGAAAACCTCTGATGCGCGGAGCATTTTACAGCAAAAAGTATTGCTCAAAGAAGCTATTAGACAATGGGGCAATATTGCTGGATTAGTAGCTGGTTTGTTACAATCAGATTATTCACTTATTGGACGGTCATTAGAAGACGTGTTAATTGAACCCGTGCGCAGTATCCTAATTCCTGGATTTGACCAGGTAAAGCTCCAAAGCAAAGAAGCTGGTGCCTTGGGTGGCGGCATCTCTGGTTCTGGTCCCTCTATTTTTATGTTGAGCGAAACGCAGGCAACTGCCCATAAAGTTGAGACGGTGATGCACCAGATTTATAACGGACTTGGATTAGATCACCATACTTATGTAACCACCATTAACCACAGCGGTGTAAGATTTGTGGATTCATTGACTACCGAACAAAGCATTTCATGAAATACAGAAGTCTCAACGGACAAGCATCATTAGTTGATTTTAGAGAAGCTACTATTAGAGGTCAGGCACCTGATAAGGGTTTGTATTTTCCAATGGAAATACCCCAACTGAGTCCAGCTTTTTTAGCGGCATTACCTGGTATAGAAAAAAGAGAGCTGGCTTTCCAAGTGATGCAACCTTATGTAGCAAAAAGCATTGATTCCGTTAGTTTGGAGCAAATAGTATCAGAAACGGTTGACTTTGAATTCCCCTTAGTCAAGATTAATGAGCAGGTATATTCCTTAGAATTGTTTCATGGTCCTACCCTGGCATTTAAAGACGTGGGTGCAAGGTTTATGAGTCGTTGTTTGGGGCATTTTTCCAAAGCGGCTTATAACAAAACCACCGTACTTGTTGCTACATCGGGAGATACAGGAGGAGCTGTGGCCAATGGATTTTTGGGTGTGGATGGGGTAGAAGTAATTATCCTGTATCCCAGTGGCAAAGTGAGTCCCGTGCAAGAATTGCAACTAACTACCTGCGGACAAAATATCAAGGCCTTAGAAGTTGCTGGTAGTTTTGATGATTGTCAGGCTATGGTCAAAGACGCTTTCATGGACGCGGATCTAAATGGTCATTTGTCGCTCACATCTGCCAATAGCATTAATGTAGCTCGTTGGCTGCCACAACAGCTCTATTATTTCTTTGCTTGGCAGCAATGGCATCAAATGGGCTTTAAAACAGCTCCGGTGATGTCAGTTCCCAGTGGCAATTTTGGAAATCTATGTGCGGGTCTCATGGCCCATGCCAGTGGATTGCCTTTGCAACAATTTATTGCGGCCTGCAATGTTAATGACGCCGTACCTGAATACTTACAAACTGGTCTTTACCAACCCAAAACAGCTATTCCTACTATCAGCAATGCCATGGATGTTGGCAGTCCAAGTAATTTTGTGCGCATCTTGGAATTGTTTGCCAAAGACCATGAGAAAATGGCGGCTACTATTGCGGGTTATTCCATTTCAGATGAAATTACCCAGCGAACCATTGCATCAGTCTATCAACAAGACGGATATATATTGGATCCACACGGAGCTGTGGCTTATCAGGCATTGGAGCAATACCAGTCCGTGCATCCAACT
>CALRXZ020000078.1:0-18310 GCA_943372255.1 Chitinophaga pinensis | reverse complement strand
CTCCTCTATACAACGCATACCCTGATTGGCAAGACCATCATATAAATCCAGTACGGCTATCTTAATCTCTTTTCTTTCCATCCAACTCATAGGCGCAAAAATAAAAAATCATCGGTAATAGGCGGCTATTGCTTATGCCCATTACCGATGATCCTGTGTATAAAAACCTATAGATAACTCAAATTGGTCTTTGGAGTCAGTACCAACAAGGTCTCATACATGAGTTTGATGGTCTCTTCAATATCGTTTTTATGCAGCATTTCTACCGTAGTGTGCATATAGCGCAACGGTATGGAAATCAGAACAGAAGGGCATCCCTCATTGGCATAAGCAAAGCTATCCGTATCGGTTCCGGTACTACGGCTGAGTGTGCGTAACTGAACCGGAATATCCTTTTTCTCCGCCACATCCTGCACCAATTGCAATAATTTGTTATGAATAGCAGGGGCATAAGCCAAAGATGGTCCCTTACCACACTGAATATCACCTTCTACAATCTTGCTGATCATAGGCGTGCTGGTATCATGGGTCACATCGGTAATAATGGCCACATTGGGTTTGATTCTACGGGCAATCATTTCTGCACCACGCAGACCAATTTCTTCCTGCACTGCATTCACCACATACAAACCAAATGGCAGTGTCTTTTTATTTTCTTTGAGCAAACGAGCCACTTCTGCAATCATAAAACCACCCACACGGTTATCAAAGGCACGACCAATTAAAAAGTCATGCGCCAGTTCATCATAACCATCGGCATAAGTAACCACCGCACCAATATGAATGCCCAATGCTTCTGCTTCTTTCTTAGACCTAGCACCACAGTCCAGACAAAGGTTCTCCACTTTTGGTTGAGGTTCTTTCTGATCAGGGTTGCTATAACGGGTATGAATAGCAGGCCATCCAAATACGGCTTTTACCGCACCTTTCTTGCCATGAATCAAGACACGCATACTAGGCGCAATCTGGTGATCCACGCCACCATTGCGTTTCAAGTAAATCAAACCCTCTGCATTAATATAATTTACAAACCAGCTAATCTCATCGGCATGCGCTTCAATGACTACTTTAAAAGGCGCGTCTGGATTAATCACACCCACCGCAGTTCCATAAGGATCCGTAAACGTGGTGTCTACAAAAGGTTTCACGTATTCCAACCAAAGCTTCTGACCACCGGTTTCAAAACCCACCGGGGAAGCCGTATTGATATAGTTTTTCAAAAACGCCATATTGGTCTCACCCAAAATAGACTTACTCTTTTTTTCTTTCTTGTCTGTTTTTGCCTTAGCCATAATATCAATTTAAAAAATACATACCTATAATACCACAGGCCGCTTTTACAAGCATGAGCCCGTCAATGATTGCAAGATAGTAGAGAATGCTTTTACGACGTTGCATTGACCAACTAACAATTATCAACAAAACAAAGGGGATGCTGTTAATGAGGATTCTTTCCCAACCAATTTGCCGGTAAATGGTAAACCTCAAAAATGCCGCGAACCCAACAATTGCCATGGGTATGATTACCCAAAACAAGGTCTTTCTTAACCCAAACCTGACCACAAAAGTCTTGAGCGCCGCATTATGATCCGCTGCATAGTCCTTGATGTCAAATAGGATGCAAAGGATGCTTATAAACACAAAATTCTTGACAAAGAATAACCAGCCAATCAGGTCCGGGCCGTAGTGCTGACCCGTTTCCAATGCCTGAAACAGTAGGGGATAGATAGTGACAACGCCTGCCCAAATAAAGCCAATGATAAAGGGTTTGAGTAGGCCTAGGTTGCGGAGGTTAAAATGCTTTCCACCAAATTGTAGTGTTCCATAATAACCCAGAGCTAACAACGGAAATATCGCCGCAAGGCCCCATTCCTCCGCGTTCATTTGAAGTACTTGCTCCCCATAATCATACAATAAAAAAATGCTGCAAAGCAGGGCCATGAGCCCAAACTGTACCTGATAAGTAGTGACCAATTTTCTGTGGGTCAGGTACCACCTACTGCGCTCATTATTGGGAGCATAACCCTTGTCATTTCTATACGCGTAAGTATAATAGATAACCGTGGCACAAAACAAGACCACATAATAAATGGAACGGTTCAGCGCAAAGCCTTGCTGAAGCGATGCCTCACAAGAAAGCGCCACCACACAGCAACCATAAAACCAGTTGCTATAAAAAAAGGATTGGATCCATCCCTTCAAGAAAGATTATTTAAGGATGATAATATCGGGGGTGGTGATGGTATCACTCACGTTCTTAGCCAGGTCACGAGCCCAGATCTTAAAATAACAAGTATCGTTCTTGTTAGCGGGGCAGCCCGGCAAAATAGGGTAGGCACCACCCAAACCAGAACCCACGCTATACCCAATTTCAAACACGCCTTTTAAATTAGGCACCGCATCAAATTTTGGAATCTTGGTTCTATCAGAGAAATTGGTACAACCCCTGCTCCTGGTGATTTTCTGCACCCAGATACTGTCTTGAATATCACCTTCCTTGTCTGTAAAAGTTAGATTGATCAGCACAGTACTCCCGTTTCCAAACACCGTACCATTGATGTCTTTGAATGTAAGACTGGGTTTGGTATTATAGGAATCTTTGTTACAGGCCATCATGACCGCAATAATTGCCAGAACTAAACCTATTTTTGTCTTCATTCTTATTGGTTTCAAATCAAATTTAGTTAAAACATTAGTATACCCCACTGTGCAAGCATTCGATGTTAACAATATTTTCTCTGTTTCACCCGCCAATTTTGACCAAACGGCCCTGGAACTCTTCCAATATCAGTATGCACAGAACCCTGTATACCAGCAATGGTGCCAGTTAATGGGTGTAAACCCTGCCCAAGTAAAGACGATAGAAAGCATTCCCGCGTTGCCTGTGTCTTTTTTCAAAACCCATACCATTGTCACGGGAGATTTTCCCCTAGACCGTTTTTTTGAAAGCTCCGGCACCACCCAAACCAGCAATTCCCGTCACTGGGTAGCCGATGTTGACCTTTACCGCCAAAGCTTTAGCAAGGCTTTTGAACTCTTCTATGGCCGCCCCCAAGACTGGGCCATTATTGGACTCTTACCCGCCTACCTAGAACGCCAGCACTCATCGTTAGTGCTCATGGTAGACGAGCTGATCAAAGCCTCTGGACACCCAAGTTCTGGCTTCTATCTCTATGATCATGACACGCTTTCTGCCACCCTGCGTTCTAATGAGTTGGCAAGCCAAAAGACCCTATTAATAGGCGTAACATTCGCGCTCCTAGACTTTGCAGAGACTCACCCTCAACGCTTATTCCATACCACCATCATGGAAACCGGCGGCATGAAAGGCCGCCGCCGCGAGCTCACCCGTACTGAATTGCATGAAACCCTCTGCGCCGGCCTAGGCGTAACCAAGATTCATTCAGAGTACGGCATGACCGAACTATTAAGCCAAGCCTATTCCCTTGGCGATGGTTTGTATCAATGCCCACCCTGGATGCGTCTTCTTGTCCGCGACGAAACCGACCCGCAGCAGGTGCACCGCTCTGGCCGCGGCGTCTTTAATATTATTGACCTAGCCAATGCCCACAGCATAGGATTCATAGCCACTGACGATATGGGAGTGTTGCACCCAGACGGCAGTTTTGAAGTCTGGGGCCGCATGGACAACTCAGACATCCGAGGCTGTAGTCTAATGGCGCCGTAGATTTTACTTGCCTTCTAAGACAATCATTGCGATTTTTTGCCCCTTACCAAACCGATTTTTTCCCTAAGTTTGCAGCCCTGAACAACTAAAAATGCCCAGGTGGCGAAATTGGTAGACGCACTGTGTTCAGGTCGCAGCGTTCGCAAGGATGTGCTGGTTCGAATCCAGTCCTGGGCACAAAAACCTCAACGATAGTTGAGGTTTTGTTTTTTACTGGCGCGAAGCAAAGAAGCGAAGCGCGTTTGCGAAAGCGACAGAAAAAACAAAACCAGCCGCTGCAAGCGGCGTAGGTTTTTGGGTAAGCCCCTTGTAGGAGTCTCTGGATCAGGGAACCTAATCCGATATTTTTAGAACGTCATGTATAGTGCAGTAGTTTTTTGAGTAAGCCCCCACTTGAGAATCAGCGGAGCTAATCCGGTATAGAAATAGAAAGTAATGAATTACGGAGTTTATTTAGATAAAGTCCACTTAAGTGGGTTTTAAATCCTAATCCAGAACCTTCTTGGACGTTTTTAAGCGAAGTTTTGGATGTTCTTTAAGGCCTAATTAAAATGATATGCTGTGATGATTTTAAATATTTAAAAGTTTTTCACCGATAAAAAATTCGACGTAATGATTTTTAGTTTTAAATAGAAATCAAGTAATTATTTAACATGGAATGAATAATATTTAAAATTAAACCTTAAATCGATGTACGATTTTATAAATAAATTGATAAATTATTTAATAATGTTATATTTTGAATGTGTGATTTTGTATATTTAAATGTTAGTTATAAACTACAATTTAAATCCCCTAAACCTACTCAATGAATGATAAAAATAATTGGAAGACAATAATTATTAGTGCCGTCATTACAGGATTCATTACATTATTAACAACTCTTGCAATTAATTACCTTTCCTCAAAGAAGAGTAAGCTTTCTTATGTCACACAAACTTCAATTCCATTCCAAAAAGACTCCTCCAATGTAAGAATATATAATTTAGAACTATTAAATGAAGGAGAAGATATTATTGAAAACATTAAAGGTCAAATTAAATTTAAAGGTCAAAGTATAACAAATTATAAACTGACCAATTCTCCTGTATTGGCAATTCAAGATAGTTTGACTATAGACAGTTACCAAATACAAATTGCATCATTAAATCCAGCCGAAAAAATTACTATGTCATTTTTGATTGCTAGTTCTAATCAGGTAGATAGTTTACCGAAAGTTGATTTTAGGGCAAAGGGATTATTTGCTAATATAAAAGCAGCTGGTGAGACAAAGGAAGAAGAACTACCATTATACAAACTTTTATTATTTGCAATTTCAATAGCTGTTGCCTTATCATCTGTTTTATTAGCTTACATAAGAAAAAGATTTAAGTTTAATCAGTATGACAATAATTATGATGATGAGTATCATAGTGATGACCAAAATAAAATAATAGCTTATTTATGTGGAATACATGGATTGACTAATGAATTAACTCGATATCTTGATCAAAAAACAGATGTTTCGTATTGGTCAGAAGCTGATTACTTTGGAAATATATCTTTATCCCATCCACAAGATCCTAACAATAATAAGCGACTTTTAGTATTACTTGACTTAATAAATTATGCAAGAGTCACAAAAGTAAGCATTGGAATAATTTGCTACAATATTGCTAAAATTTATAAAGCATTAGGGGACTCTACGAAAAGTGATGAGTATTTAGAGAAAGCAAAATTGATAATTCCAAAAAGAATAAATAAAAGATTATCTATAGATAAACTTTTTTTTCCATAATTTTTTTCTTCAGTAATCAATAGATGTTTTCTCTAAAAGTGGGTTTGTATTTAGCAAAAATCAGTCAGTTCTTTCCAATTTTAAAAATTAGTAATCTTAATTCTTATAAAAAGTATTTAATCTATTTGTAAATGATAAGATTATGAATTGATAAATAGAATTCAATTTGGAAATTATCAAGCGAAAAACAAGGTTTAATAAAAAATAGGTAATAGTACTTGACATCTTTTTTGTAAATATTTTTGATCATATAAATAATTCAAATCTTTCCAAATGTCAGATAATTGGCTTGAAATTAAAAGCGAAATAAATAAAGAAACTAAAAAGATAATAAATGGTCGTTTAGTTCATAATAATGAAGACGTTATTGAGACATTTAGGAAATTTCTACTTTTCCCATTAAACAATCCCGCATTGCATTTAGACGGTTTGGAAGGAAGAGTTATGAATGCATTAAATAAAATATTAATTGAAGGGCAAGCCAAAAAGGATAATCATTCATATTTTTTAGAACTTTCTAAAGTTGAACCTTTTTTGCGTAAAATATTGTATTTTTTTAATCAAACTACTTTTAATTCTTTATCAGCATCAAGGAAAGGCTTATTTAAATTTATTGAAGCATTGAATCTTCATTCTGCTGCAATAGATTTTAGAAATGTTCCTTTAGAAAGTTTGACTAACAATTCAAATGGACTTGATCAATTGGCGATAGTTTATAAATTAAGAAATACAGAAAGCCATGAATGCGATGAATGGACAAGTCAAGAAATGCATGCAAACATTGCAAGTGTATTAGCAACTTATCTATTTATTGTAGACAAATATTATGATTTTATTCATTCCTTAATTGATTCTTATTTTTCAGAAACAGAAAAGGACTTCAAAGTATATCTTGAAAATTTACGCACTACATTTGAAAATAAGATTTCTAGATTTGTACATATAAGAGGTAAAGAGGATTTTAAATTGTCAGAACCTTCCGCAATTGAATTAAATGCAAGTTTGACTTTAGATCAAGAGCATGTTGAAAGAAAGGGAACTATTATAGATTTACGTAATAATCAAGTTCCTGAAAAAAGAATGTTTATTTGGGGTGACGCTGGAATGGGTAAAACTACCAGCATAGAATATATAGCCTATAATGATGCACAAGCTAGGTTAAATGATTCGCTTCAGCCAATACCGGTTTATATTGCTTTAGGATTGCTAACTGATAAAGCTATTTCTATAAAGCAAACAATATTTAATAAATTAGAAATAGATACCTCGTATGGAGAAAAGCTTTTAATTAATGGACAAATAAATTTGTTTTTAGATGGTGTTAACGAAATTCCTAAAGATGATAATTATGGGCTCCGTACAATTAGACATAAAGAAATACAACATCTTTTAAATACTTATAAATCAGTTTTTATTATTTTATCGAATAGGCCTCAAGATTTGAATGAATTTCGTGAAATTCCTGTGTTTTTACTTCAAAAAATGGACATCCAGCAAATAAGAGAATTTGTAAGAAAAAGCATCGAAACCAATCCAAGTTTATTTGATATAATTTTTAATGCATTAACTCAAGACGATCGACTGTTAAAAATTGTTAAGACCCCATTAATGCTTTCGAGATTTATAGAAATAGTGAGAGTTTCTGGAGAGCTACCTAAAAGTGAAGGAGAAATAATTCATTTTTTTATAGAATCTCTATATCGTCGGGAAAAAGAGGAAAAAAAAGATGCCAACTTTGATATTAAGAAAATTCATAGAATGCTACGTTACTTAGGCTTTACAAGTTTAGAGAAATATGGTACAAATTCTGGAATGACTGAAGATGAGATTTTGAATATTTTTGTTGTTTGTAAAAATAAATACGGGTTTGATATTGACACAATTTATGTGTTAGAAATAGTTACACAATTAAATATTTTAGAGAAAACAGATCAATTATACACTTTTGCGCATCAAGCATATCAAGATTATTTTCATTCACAGGAGGAAAAAGCAATTATTAATTTATGATGCATGAGCTTGAAAAAAAAGTACTACAGGAGAAATATTTTAATAGCATTAGATATTTTGCCCATACTTTACCCAGTTCAAAACGAGATGAGTTTATCCTACTAGTTGGAGACCTAAATATTTTTCTTGCTGCACAATGTGTTATGTCTGGAGCTTCTAATCCAATTTTAGAGGAAAAATTAATTCGCATTGCTGAAAGTCGTGCAAAACAGTTTACTCAGCCAGAAATTTCTGCTCAAGGCTTTTTAGCTCTTTCCGAATTCGAAAAATTTGATATCATATTATTTCTATTTTCTTCAATCACTAGTATTAGCGGGTTGTATAGGAAAGTTATTTCTAATATACTTTCAAATGCAAATCCTGATATATTTTATAAATTTCTAGAAATGCTTTCGGAAGTAAATCATCCACCTTTAATTCAAGATGCAATTACTTCTTATAATGGGTTGGTTGTAATTGACAATTCAAATAAAAAAGTTTTCGCTAAAATAATTCTAGCTTTTATTCAAAATAGCCACTTTGGTACATTGCGAGTAATGTTGAATAAATTTTCACTTACAGATGAGTTTGAATATATTACAGATGTTCCAATTGAAAAAAGTATCAATAAATTATTGAAAAATAAAAAATACACAAGTGTCAATTTAGCTTGTGAGCTAGTTATAGGAAATTCACTTTTTGGAAAATTTCCTATAGAATTAATAATTCAATATCTTCTACAGACATCTTCTAATAAAGGCATAATTAGAGCAATTAAATTGAATGAAGAATATAATTTAGGTCCAAATAAGAATATTGATACAATAATTGAGGATGTGTTTTTAAAATACAGAATCGAACAAGCAACAAAACTTAAAAGTAAAAAAATAAAAATCATAAAAAGCCTTATCAAAAAAGGGGCAGCAGATTATTTAAAAAAGCACAATTCTTATTTGCATAAAGAAGCGATTTCAATTATATCAGGGTTTCCTGACTATAAATCAATAGAATATTTTTATAGACAAAGAGAGGAAAAGTCATTTGATAATCAGCTTAATAAAGCTGATGTTTCAGAAAAAGATGAATTCAATAGATTACTAATTGCTATAAAGCCTATAGAGGATAATATTATTGAAGAAATTGATGAAATAATTATTTCACTTTTTAAAAAATGGTTTGAAGATGTTAAAGGTATAAAATTAGAAAATTTGATTACATTGATTATAAAAAAATTTGATATCGAATTTTTGAAAATAAAAGCTTTATTAAAAACGTTTGTTTTTACTGCTGAAATTATTAATAAATCTGACTATGTGATTTATGTTAAATGTCCCCAAATTAATACTGATAAAAGATTATTTCTTTCTAAATCTAATTTAAGAGCACAGAATAAAAAAGAGTACTTTGAAATTATTAAAGTTGGAGATCAATTGCCTATTTATATTAATGATATAGATTCCTTAAGTTTTAAAATTTCGCTTAATATTTACAATCTTGAATCATCCATAATTAAAACTATTGTCAAGTAGAGATTCATATTTTTATTTCTTTATTATAAAATTTCGATAATATTTATTATAACAAATTTAATTGTATAAGTTTTACTTTACACGACTTAAAAAAAACTCGGTTTATGTATTTCTTATTAAAGTTATGTTTTAACTATATATTTATTTATGTTGTTTTTACATGTTTTTGAAAATAGTAAATAAAGTAGTTTTTATATATTAAAAAGTAAAATAGTACTATAAATAGAATCTATTCATGTAAAATTCCCAATCCACCTTCCTCACCCAACACCCTCTATCTTTGCCCATCACCCAGACATTCTAGTCATCCAAGAATCCGAAAACAAACTCACTTACTCAAATCCCCCAACCCAATCCCTCTGGTATGGCGATAAACCCCATAAAGGCATCAGCATCCAAACATTCGGCTCCTACACCATCAAACCCCACAAATCCCATTACCCAGATCTCAAATACATCATCCCCAAGTTACAGGGAGGCAAACATTCATTCTCCTAGTTATCTGGGCAAACAATGCCCAAGAGGAAGATATATAGAACAGTATGGAACATCCATTAATATTTTCAACTATTATAGAAGCCCAATCATCCTTTCGACTTAAAGAGAAACTAAGGTTCCATAATAGAAACTTATTATTGAGAAAACCTAAACACTGTAAAAATGTAAAACATTTTTACATCTTCGCTTTTAAAGTATCTCCCTTCATACATGAATGACACATCTACTTAGATATACTCTAAATCCGAAAATTATCGCGATATCCAATTGCGTATACTCAACTATTTTTGGTTGACTATGCGCAATGGAAATATTTATATATACTTTAATAATATTATATTATGTAAGAGTATTGCGTATATTTAAGAGTTATAGCCAATTTTAGGACGACCCTACTAATTACATGAACTCAATAGAAAAAGGAAATATTGGAGAAGAATTTGTCAACGGAATTGCTTTCAATTCTTTCATAGAGCATTGGTGTTATCCAAGTCCAAAAGATGAATATGGCGACAAAAAGGAAATCTGTGACTTATTGATATTGTTTGCCGACAATTTGCTTATTATGTCAGTCAAGAATTATGAATTTAAGGATTTCTATTCAAGGTATTTTAGTCGGACAATTGAAAAGGCGGTAAAACAAATTTATGGTGCAGAAAGAAAACTATTAAGCAGTGACAGAGATATTTTCATTAAACATCCTAAAAGAGCAATTGAAAGATTTCCAAAGGAAAAGATAAAAAACATATATAGGATAATAATTAATCTGGGAGAAGGCGTTCGGTTTTACCCTTTCAATCAAGAAACCAAAGACGAAAAGTTTATTACCCTTTTAGATAAAGAAGCATTTCAGACAATAGTTCAAGAATTAGATACTATACCTGACTTCTTGGAATATTTAAGAAAAAGAGAAGAACTTTTCACAGGTAAAACAGTAACCATTTTACCTGGGGATGAAGACGATTTTCCTGCTGACACTGCAAATCAGTTTTTTGAGTATGCTCAACAACAATTTAAGCCGAATGAGAAACAAAGCATACTAATTTCAGGAACTGAACATGATATTTTAGCTCATTACTTAAAAAATGAAAGAACTTTTCCCGAATACATTCAATCAAGTGAGTACAATGGAATGTTTGTACAATTAGATGGCAATTGGTCTGACTTTAATGAACGAGAACAGGTAAAGACAAAAAGAGAGTTAGACAAAAATAGCTACTTTCTTGACGAGCTTGTAAAAAGAGAGATATTAACAAACGTCAAAGAAAATTCTATTGAACTGGCGACTGCGATTATGTCATTTGACAGATTTAATCGAAGGATTATTTCAAACAACTTTTTAGAGTTCTTCGACACGTATAAAGACGCAAAAGGAAACTTTCTAGCAAGAAGATATGCTGATTTTGACGGGACTGGAATTGTCTTTGCTTTTTATCCTCAAGAAATGCCACAAGAAAT
Source organism: Chitinophaga pinensis (assembly GCA_943372255.1). GTDB lineage: Bacteria > Bacteroidota > Bacteroidia > Chitinophagales > Chitinophagaceae > Sediminibacterium > Sediminibacterium pinensis_M. The sequence goes on along the minus strand of CALRXZ020000078.1, from coordinate 7,371 downwards.
AGTTAACACTCTACTTGCAATTGCATTAGACAGCTTTTGTGTCTACTCAAATTATAAAAGCAAATCCATGATTTTGATTGCAACTACAAACGAATTCAAACAATTTAAAATGGGATTAGTGGACGAAATCGTACCATTTTCAAAAGAGAAAGAGTTACAAATAAAGAAAGACGTTGAATTGCTTGGGTGGTTTACAAATCATCAAGAAATTAAAGTGACAGAAAAAGAATATCCCGATGAAGAATAAAAACTGGCTATAACAAAAGGTTTGACGCAAGGCTGGCGGACGGAAGACCAATCAACTGTTGTAATACTATCAACTAATATCGGGCTTGACCGAATTCTATTTGGCTTTTAGTTGTTAACTTCATCATCAGTTTTTCAATCGGCTTCAGTTACCGGGCGGACACAGCAACAATTCCAGCCCAGCGCCAAGCTGCAAAAAGTTAGCGTTAATTCAAAAAGTTCTCAATATTTAAAATGTTTATACCCAAAAAGGTTTTTAAATTCTGGCTTATTCTATTTATTCCATTGTTTATAGCTCTGGGTTACGGAACATATAGACATCAACAAAAGAACACCACTCCTACAAGTGTTGAACAAAGAGCAAGTCTTATCAAACACATTGGGAGTAAACTTCAACAGTTACCTCTCAAAAACACATCATACAAGTTTGTTAGTTTAAATCATTCATTTCAACGGCCAGTAATACTAGATTTCTGGTTTGCGGGCTGTAGTCCTTGTATTGCAGAGATGAAACAATTTTCAAATCTATTAAAGGAGTATCCAGGTAAGTTCGAAATAATCAGTATATCTATTGACCCGCTTTCAGAATGGAAAAATGTTTTAAACGGGAAATCTTCAGAAAATCTAAGTTTTCTATTTAATAACAAAGACACATTATGGACTCATCTAAATCTAGACGCGGCAAATCCTTCAAGTTTTCTAGCTAGCTCACTAAATCTAAATCAATATCCATCCTATTTTGTCTTAGATAGTAACGGAACCATTATTGAAACCCCACAAAGTGCAGTAAAGTATATCGAAAAGGTTATTGGCAAAAAAATGAATTTTACACACTTCCTCTGGAAATCTTTTACTTCTGAAGAAGGCTGGATTAATTTGCTTTTTAGCTTCTTATATTATTCTGGTCTTTTTTGGTCACTGGTTATTCTTATTTTATGGATAAGAGTATTATTAAAGACCAGGAACAGCCACTAACACTGCATTGCAGCAATTGGTGCTTCTAGTTAAGCTCTCAGCACATTCCATTCCATTCCATTCAGTAGTTCCAAGCCGTCCTGTCCCTTTCAAGGCATTTGTGTTAATTCTAATCTTTTGTAACTTCATTAAGCTCCAGCCCATGCAGCTGTATATCCATTACCCAAATGTTTCAATGGGTGGGGAGTTAGCGGAATTGCAAGAATTATTCAAATGGGAATAATTTTATTCTCATTTCCCATCGCGCCAGCTAAACTTAATTTAACCCCATGACCCTCATCACCTGGAATTGTCAAGGCGCCTTTCGAAACAAATACCCCTTCATCTTTGCCCATCACCCAGACATCCTTGTCATCCAAGAATCCGAACACACCAACAAACTCACCTACACCTCAAACGCCCCAACCCAATCCCTCTGGTATGGCGATAACCCCCATAAAGGCTATCCATCAACAACCTATAAAATCATAAAGTTTATACAAACTTTATGCATGTCAGTTTTTGATTATTGATCTGTAATATTTTACGCCATCTTTCACTTAAACTAATAGTAAGATGCTGAAATATTACTTTATTCTTATTGCAATAATTAGTATGCTGTTTCTGTCCTGTTCACAAGCAGATAGAAAACAAATAGTACCAGAAGTAGCAAGTAATAATTGGACAGTATACTCGACAGCTGTTCAAGATTCATTTGTTGTATCAGTTCAGCTGCCAGAGGAATATGACAAGGATAAAAATGTAAAGTATCCTACTGTTTATATGCTTGACGCTAATTTTCATTTCCCAATCTTAGCCGCAATAGTAAAACAATATGAAAAAGCAGGAATGTTGCCACCAATCATTCTCGTTGGTATTGGTTACAAGTCCTTTCAATTAATGGACTCATTAAGAAATAGAGATTATTTATATCCAGCCGCATTACCTTCAGACGAAATAAATGCAGTTGGTGGCGGACAAAAATTTAATGACTTTATTTCCAATCAACTAATTCCTTTTATTGATTCATCATACAAAACTAACATGTCGAATCGTTCGTTACTTGGACACTCATTTGGCGGCTATTTTACATTATATTCTTTACTAAATCAAACAGAAAATAATAAAACTGTTTTTACGAATTTTGCTGCAGCGAGCCCATCATTGTGGTATGGGAAATTTTATTTAAATAGTTTAGCGGAAAAACTAAAAAGCAGAACAAAAAATGACACTTTAAACATTTTTACAACTGTTGGTGGTTCTGAAAATGCTGAGTGGGATATTGCTCCAGGTGTGAGACTTTCAGATAGCATGGCAAATGCTAAGCTTAAAAATGTAAAATTCCAACATAAGATGTATAGCAACTTAGGACATATGGATGTATCTACAATTACATTTATACAAGCTTTGCAGGCGTTTTATACTAAAGAACAGTAAATGGTTTCAATAACTTTTAAGGCAATATAAAGCGTATTCTTACAACTAAGTATTGCTTAAAAGAGAGTGATCCTTTCTCATTGACCATCGCGCCAGCAATAATTCCTACAACCCAGATCTCAAATACATCATCCCCTTAACAGTAACAGGAGAGGGGCAGACTTTCATCCTCCTAGCCATCTGGGCAAACAATGCCCAAGATTCAGAAGGGAGATACATAGAACAAATATGGAAAGCCATTCACTATTATGAAAAACTATTAAAGCAACCAATCATCCTAACAGGTGATTTTAATAGCAATACCATCTGGGATAAACCCCGCAGAGAAGGAAACCATACAGCAGTAGTTAATCAACTAGTCAAAAGAAACATCCACAGCATCTACCACCAGAAATACCAACAAGAACAAGGCAAAGAAGCCCATCCAACCTTTTATCTCCAAAGAAAGAAGGAGAAACCCTATCATATTGACTATTGCTTTGCTTCTCAGAGCTTTTGCGATAGAATAAGCTCTATTCAAGTGGGGGAGTATGAACAATGGATTGGGTTGAGTGATCATATGCCGATGATCTTAGTGTTTTAAATGAACTAGAACGATTTTTCCCATAGACCATCGCGCTAGCCAATGCCAAACCCTTGATCTCCATCCAAAAGGTTAAATACCCCCTTACATGATAAGCCCTTGAAATAAATATTAAATAAATAGACAATATCAAATCCATTAAAAACATTCCTTATATTTAAGAGTTGTGCGCCATACAATCAAACACCCTAATAATTTTAATTAAATGGCAGTTAATACAGACGAGGAACATTCGGAGCATTCAGCACCTATTGAGTCAGAAAATCCTCCAGAAGCAATTATCCCTCATAATACCATCGAGCCTATTAACCCAAATCAAGAAACTAAAAATATGGAAGTACATCATCATGCCCATCATGGACACGAAAAGAAAACCTGGAAAAATTATTTCTGGGAATTTTTTATGTTATTCCTAGCAGTGTTTTGTGGCTCAATTGCCGAGCTTCAATTAGAACATTATATTGAGAATAAGCGTGAAAAGCAATATATAGTAGATTTTATAAGAGATTTAAAATCTGATATTACAAGCATTCAACGTTCAATTAAAGGATTTCAAAAAAAAGAACAAAATATTGACAGTTTGTTGCAAGTTTCAAATTTAGATTTATCCAAATCAGAAAACTCAAGAAAGTTTGTTCTGTATTTTTTGGGAACAACAGGAAGACCAACTCATAATCCTAACACATCTGCATTAACTCAAATTAAAAGTTCGGGTTCATTACGTTTGTTTGGTCATAGAAAAGGCGTTGCTGATAGCATTTTGAGATATGATTCGTGGAATCAATTAATTATAAATCATAATGATGTTATTGCTCAAACGATGAACGGATCTTTCGAAGCTCTATACCCAATCTTTGATGTAAAAATCTTTAGAGATAGTAGCTATGTTGATTTTTTTAAAAAAACAATGACAAAAAAGCAAACTCCTCAACTTCGCCTATCACAAGAAAAAATTGATATTTTACTTGGGCATGAGACTCGACATGGGCTTGCTTGTATTGTTAATCGTAATTATTTAGAAAATCAATTAAAAAATGCTACAAACCTTATTCAATTCTTAGAAAAAGAATATCATTTAGAATAAAAAATGAATGGACTAAACGTTTTACGCAACTAGCTTTCTGTTCAATCCTCAAGCAAAATATAACTTACTCCTTATGACTCAATTCATTTACTCAAAAGCAATAAGAAAGATTTCCTATTTCTTCTTAATATCAATACTATATCTGCAACCCATTTGCCTATCAGCGCAGCAGAATAACTCATCAAAGCAATATCATGACGAAATACGTTTACTGGCCAACCAGCCTTCTATAAAATCTGCTTTCCAAACGATAGTTGATCTGGAGCCGGAAACGATGAAAAATCTCATTACACTTACACAGATACCCGCACCCCCATTTAAAGAAAAGGAACGGGCAGCAAAATTCAAACAACTCTTACAAGCAATTGGTGCAGACAGTATTTGGATAGACGGAGGAGGTAACGTGATTGCATTACGTAAAGGTAAGTCAGGAAAGAAAACAGTAGTTATTGAAGGACATCTGGACACAGTATTTCCCGAAGGCACAGATGTTACTGTAAAACAAAAGGGCGATACTTTGTTTGCGCCTGGCATTGGCGATGATACTCGTGCACTTACTGTGGTTTTAACATTACTCAAATCTATGAACCAAGCCAAGATTAAAACAGAAGCTGATATTTTGTTTGTAGGAACCACAGGTGAAGAAGGGCCAGGGGATTTAAGAGGCGTAAAGGAACTGTTTAACAGTGGATTGAAAATAGATTCTTATATATCCATTGATGGCGGAGCACTGGGAAATATAGTGAATCGTGCAATTGGTTCTATCAGATACCGCATTACTTACAAAGGCGAAGGTGGGCATTCATACGGTAAATTTGGTTTAGCCAATCCACACAATGCAACCGCAGCTGCCATTCACAATTTTGTTGTTGAAGCAAACAAGTTCACAAAAACAGTGACAAAAACAACCTACAATATTGGTATGATTGGAGGTGGTACTTCTGTAAACTCAATTCCATTTGAATCATGGATGGAAGTGGATATGCGTTCTGAAAACCCAACAAACATTCAAATCTTAGACAGTTTACTTCAACGCGCCATTCAACTTGGTCTAAGGGAAGAAAATGCTATTAAGAGAATTGGTAAAGATTTGACAGTTGATATACAACAGTTAGGCAACCGTCCAACAGGAACTCAGGATTCATCGGTTGCGCTTATTCAACGCGCAACTGCAGCTGTTGATTTCATGGGTTCTAAACCACAATTTATTTCCCTCTCAACCAACGCTAATATTCCCATTTCAAAAGGGATACCTGCCATTACAATTTGGACTGGAGGTAAGGGTAGTGGTGCTCATTCCTTGGATGAATGGTGGATGAATGACAAAGGTTATCTTGGTATTCAGGCTTCACTTTTATTGCTTGTATCTGAAGCGGGTTTGGCGAAGTAATATTTAAACATATTCATTCAAATTGATTGATTTTTTTCTCATTTGCCATCGCGCCAGCAATAATTCCCACACCCAGATCTCAAATACATCATCCCCAAGTAACTGGGAGGCCAAACATTCATTCTCCTAGCCATCTGGGCAAATAATGCCCAAGAAGGAAGATAGTTAGAACGGTATGTAAAGCCTTGATTATTGAATAATAAAAAATTATTATGTTATTTAAGGGGAATTACTTAAATTGAAATACCAACCTAAATCAATCTAACGCTGAAATAAAAACTCGTAAAGTATTTCAGTTAAGGGCATGTATTTAATATCACTTTTGGTTTTCTTGGTTACAAAATTTCAAATTATACAAATTATGATTAATTGTTCTTTGAAATTAAGTTCCACCTTTCATGTTAATAATTCAATCAAATTATGAAAACGAAAATGCCAATTCTGAAAATAATAGTTGTAACTATTCTTATATTCCCTTCTTTTATTTTATTGGCCCAAACCCCCAAAAGCAGTAGTAGTTCATTTAACAAGCTATTGAATGATTATTATGAAGAATCACTCATATTCTTCCCAATTGATGCTACACAAATAGGCGATAATAGATTTAATGATTTGTTGCCCAATGATATTTCCACACCTTATTTGCAAAAATTGCATAATTTCTATATAAAGTATCAAAAACAGGTATCAGCTATCAAAAAGGAGACACTTAATTCATTTGATAAAATTTCCTATGACATTATAACTAGACAAATCTCAGAAGCTTTGGAAAAGGAACAATTTCATTTTGAATTGATGCCAATTAACCAACAGTTTAGCTTACCAAATCTAATGCCATCTTTGGGCTCTGGTAATGACTTGCAGCCATTTAAAACGGTAAAGGATTATAACAATTGGCTAAAAAGAATTGATGGGTTTGTAGATTGGGTAGACACCGCTATTGTTAATTGTAATAAGGGGATTGCAGTGGGTATGGTGTTACCTAAAGCTTTGGTGATAAAAATCATTCCACAATTAGAAGCACAAACAATAACAGACACTGCTAAGAACATTTTTTTTGGACCAATAAAAAATATGCCTGCATCATTTTCTGAAAATGAAAAGGCTACCATTAGTTTGGCTTACCAAAACGCTATCACTAATAAAGTTATTCCTGCGTACCAAAAACTAGTTGACTATGTAAAAAATACCTACTTAATTAATGCAAGATCTACATCAGGTATTAATGCCCTGCCGAATGGGGCTAAAATGTACCAATACTTAATTAGGGTATTCACCACTACTAATAAAACACCTGAGGAAATATATCAAACAGGGCTAAAGGAAGTAGATAGAATTACTAATGAAATTGAAGCACTTAAAATAAAAGTTGGCTTTAAAGGTGATTTGATAGCATTTTATAATTATGCTTTAACGGATAAACAATTTTTTCCATTTAGCACAGATGAGCAAGTATTAGATAGTTTTAGGGCTATCTATCCAAGAATTGAACCGAACCTAAAAAAGCTATTCAACATTGTTCCCAAAGCCGCTTTTGAAGTTAGGGCTATAGAAAAGTTTAAAGCCGCTTCAACTTCTGCAAACTATCAAACAGGTTCAGAGGATGGGAGCAGACCAGGTTTTTTTAATGTACCTATTATTGATGCATTGAAATATAATAAGTTGGGTATGGAAAAT
>CALRXZ020000077.1:0-18515 GCA_943372255.1 Chitinophaga pinensis | reverse complement strand
TATTAGTTCAATCCCAACAATTCAAACACTTTTTTACCGTCCAGATTTCCCAGCGCAGAGGATGTAGCACGTTCAGGGTGTGGCATCATACCAAATACGTTTTTGGTCTTATTGCTAATACCCGCAATATTTCTAATGGCCCCGTTTGGATTAGCAGATGCTTCTAATTCCCCTTGCTCATTGCAATAACGGAAAATCACCTGACCATTGGCTTCCAATTCATTCAGGGTAGCTTCATCAGCATGAAAACGACCTTCACCATGGGCAATCGGAATTTTTAAAGCCTCTCCGGATTCATTCTTGATAAATACATTTTTACAAATAAATTGCTGGTTGGCATTTTGTAATAAAACACCTGGTAACAAACCGCTTTCGCATAAAATTTGAAAGCCATTACAAACACCCAACACCTTGCCGCCCTTGTTGGCAAATTCAATCACACTTTTCATCATAGGACTAAATCTGGCAATGGCGCCACAACGCAAGTAATCACCATAGGAGAAACCACCTGGCAGAATAATACAATCATCGGTAGTAAACATGCTTAGATCCTGATCTTTGTGCCAGAGCATAATCACTTCTTTACCCAAATCTTGCTGCAAAGCATCTTGCATATCCCTATCACAGTTGGAACCAGGGAAGACTACCACGCCAAATTTCATATTCAAATAATTTTTACTTTAATTAATTGACCGCTTATTGCCACGAAGGTAAAGCTTGAAAACTTAAGCCAAAGCTATTTTTTGATGAGTTCCCAGTTATTATGTACAATCAAAACAATGGCAATCCAGAATAACAAATTGGGAATCACAAGTTTTTTGGGGTATCCAAAAGCATTGGCAACAAATGCGGACAAGGGAATCAGAATTAAAATGCCCGAATCTAAGCCTGCTCCCGAAAACACAAAGGGAATGGGCAGAAGGGAGAACAATAATACCAGCATGACAGACCAGTTTTTCCTAATTTGAATCACCATTCTATTATTATATTTCTGCCAGAAAAACATACCTGCAAACAGCACCAACACCAAATAAGCAATGCTAGCCAATAACCAAGGATTAGGGTGTTGCAGGGGTAATTGAAAACGCAACCCAGGTAAATAGCTGGTTAATGCGGCTAATTGGTTATTCAAAAACAACCAAGAAACCAAAAAATAATAAGGCAGCATAATCCCCATCAAGAGCACCAACCATTCTGCAATTCTAAAAGGTCTTACCACCGCTAGGGCAAATAAGACTACCAAGATTAAGATAGCCGTTGGATGATAGGTCATGATGGTAATACTCACCAACATCCCTATATTGAATAAAAGGGTTCTGGGAGACTGGTTATTGTACAACCTAGTCAACAAAATAAAGAGCCATAGCACCAATGAATTACTAAGCAAAGCGGCAGAAATACCAGACCAAGAAGCAATTAATCCCGTAAGCAAGACATAGGTCATGGCCGTTGTATAATTGGTAGACTGAAACATCCTAAAATCAGTCAAAACCATATTTAACCGAATAGCCTGTATTAAAATCACCAACTCATAGGCAATAAACAAAAAAGTGCTAGGAATACCAGTTAAGTATTTATTTAAAAAAAGGGAAAAAAGTCCATCGTCCTTACCCAAGATCAAAACCGGCTCTGCTAAGAAAAAGTGGATATGCACGCCAATGGCAAGCAGTATCAGGAAAAAGATATTAACGATTGATTTGTCTCTAAAAAGAAATACCACGGCTATTAATTGAATTCAATTTTTGCAAAACAAGTAGATCCCCTGAATTGGCAAGGAATAATCATCTGTCTAGCCCCAACCTGTTTGCCATACCTAGGCATAAAATCATAACCGCGACCCAAATTTTTAAAAGTAGGATTACGGTCAATTTGACCATCGGGATACAGACTTTGATCAGACAATGTCATGTCTCTTTTGTCTTGAATATTAAATAAGAAATGGGCTTTGTCTCCAGTATTTAAAATACCATACCCAATAAAATTATCAGAATTGTCATCAAACTGAGACTTTCTAATCACATTGCTCCATTCCATTTTCCCCATTTTATCAAAGGAAAGCAAGACCACATTATCCGCAAAATATCGAGTAACCGTATTGTTGTTCATCATACTATACCTGCTCCAAGGATAATATCCTAAGGGAGAATAATAGGAGTAATAATCAACAGGTGTATAAAAGGAAGAATAGTAAGGAGAACCATACAAATAATCCCATCTGTTCAAAGCATTTCCCCTGCTGGTGCTGTAAGCCGATTCTGCCGCAATAAAAAATCCACCGTCTTTTTTGAGTACAATATTCTTAAGAAAGAAATCATTGAAAGCCTCTTTCTGATTGCCTTCCATCTTAGCGTCTGCTCTAAAATCTGGTGTAAAAATGGTATTCATTGTTGCCAATTCCTTGTCTTGGAATTTGTCCCAAACAGAATAATACAATCCATCTATATTTCCCCTGCGGAGTTTGCTATAAAAAGAAGTAACCAAATAATGTTTGTTCACATTATCCACTTTTACTCGAATATCATCTAAGTAAATACTGGTTAATTTTAGGTTGCGCACCACAATACTATCGGCGTTAGCAGCCTTGGTAATCAAAGAAATTTTATTAATATTATCATTCTGCGCTGTTCCCGATCCGCGAATACAAACTAGGTCCCCTTCATTGTCTAAAGCAAACTCAGTAAGAAAGTCATTTTTCTCAGGCATGGCCACCCTTATCAAGGACCTTTTTTGCAGGACCAGTTCTTTGTTATACAACAAACTGCTGAGCAAATGAACTTTGTCATTCTTGGTAGATATTTTAAAAACCAATACCTGCTGCTTGTTTTCACTTGTTAAAAAAGTATAGACCTTATTGCTATTGCTACCAGCCATATTGGTGGTATCTAGCACCACAGGTTCAGCCATTTTTTTTCCATGGGCGTCTAATTTTACCGCCATTGCATATTGAATACTTTTTTTCTGGAACTGGTAAAAGAGATAAATAAAGTCTGGGTATTGCACCAATTCTACATCCACTACTTTTTCGGGCATAAAGTCCAAACGGTTCTTTTCCGTCATTTTCATGTCTGCATCATAGACCGTCATATAGTGCAGGTCACGGTAATTTTTGTAAATGAGCACATTCCCGCTCATTTTGCCCACAATTTCAAAATTTAAGGTTCGGGAATCGTCCCTATCTGGCTCTGAATAGATGACCCTTTGGCCCCAAATACCAGAAATGCCCAGAAAAAGGCTAAGTACCCATATGGCTATTGACTTTTGCATCAATTAGGTGATTTTATTCAAATGTACGCTAACTAGGTTTTTAATAGATGTAAATAAAAGGTGAAAGATTGCCATTCTTTAAGCTCAATTTTACCGCACTTGATTGATTTTACGGCTACATTTGGAAAATAATAGCCATTTAAGAACCAACCCAGCATCGTGAGCAAGCAATTTAATAAGGTTACCAGCGCAGGTTTAATCATTGCGTTGGGTATCATTTACGGAGATATTGGAACTTCTCCCCTATACGTTTTAAACGAAATTATTACAGGCAGAGTCATCTCTTACGAACTTATTCTTGGTTCTTTGTCCTGTATCATTTGGACCCTGACCCTTCAAACAACTGTGAAATACGTGATTCTGACGCTTAAAGCAGATAACCGTGGTGAGGGTGGCATTTTCTCTTTATTTGCATTGGTTAGAAGAAGAAAAAAATGGTTGGTCTTGCCAGCCATGATTGGTGGTGCAGCTTTGCTGGCCGATGGCATTATCACCCCTCCCATTACTGTTACTTCTGCCATTGAAGGTTTGAGGCAATTGCCCGCACTTCATAATATTACACAGACTACGATTGTTGCAATAGTGATAGGAATTATCTCTCTGCTTTTCTTTGTACAACAATTTGGCACAGCATCTATTGGCAAATTATTTGGCCCCATTATGGCTATCTGGTTTGGTATGTTGGCCATTCTTGGTATTATACATCTCTCAGACGATATCTCTATTTTAAAATGTTTGAGTCCACATTATGCCATTGAATTGCTAACGCGATATCCCAAAGGATTCTGGCTATTGGGTGCTGTCTTTCTTTGTACAACAGGAGCAGAAGCCCTGTACAGTGATCTGGGGCATTGTGGACGCGCCAATATTAGGTATTCTTGGATTTTTGTAAAAATCTGTTTGATCTTAAACTACTTAGGACAAGGTGCATGGTTATTGGCCAATCACCATGATCAAATCATTCCAGCCCAAGTAATGGCCGATGGATTTAATCCCTTTATTTCTGTGATGCCACAGTGGTTTAAACTACCCGGCATTGTGATTTCTACTGTAGCCGCCATTATTGCTTCACAGGCTTTGATTTCAGGCTCTTTCACTTTGATCAGTGAAGCCATGAGATTGAATCTCTGGCCCAAGATGAAGATTCAATATCCAACGGAAGAAAAAGGACAATTGTATATTCCTGGAATCAGTTTGTTGTTATTTGTAGGTTGTATTGGTGTGGTTCTCTATTTCCAAAAGTCTGCCAATATGGGTGCGGCTTATGGTTTGGCCATTACCATGTGTATGATTAGTACCAGTATTTTGTTTGCCAATTTCTTGGTTAGCAAACGCGTATTCCCATTATGGATCTACCTGTATTTGGCTGTTTATTTTGCCATTGAAGCATCCTTCTTAATTGCCAACCTAGAGAAATTCATGCACGGTGGTTATGTAACCCTGATTGTGGGTGGAGGTTTATTTGCTGTCATGTATGTTTGGTATAGAAGCCGCAAAATCAAAAATAGGTATGTAGAATTTGTGCGCATGGAACACTATATACCCATGATTCAGGAATTGAGCAATGACAAGACCATTCCCAAATATTCTACTCACTTGATCTATATGACCAGTGCCAATAACCCTAAGGAAATTGAGCACAAAATCATTTATAGTATCATGAATAAAAAGCCCAAAAGGGCCGATATTTATTGGTTTGTACACGTAGATGTATTGGATGATCCCTATACCTGCGAGTACTCAGTAGAACATATTATTCCCAATGATATTATCCGCGTAGAATTTAGACTGGGCTTCCGAATGGAGCAGAAGATTAACCTTATGTTCCGTAAAGTAGTAGAGGAATTGGTGAACAACAAAGAAGTGAATATTACCAGCCGTTACGAGAGTTTGGAAAGAAACAATGTGGTGGGCGATTTCCAATTTATTGTGTTAGAAAAATACCTAAGCCAAGACAATGAACTTCCTATTTTTGAGCGAATAGTAATGAAGCTATATTTCTGGCTCAAAGAAATTAGCCTGGGCGAGGAACGCGGTTTTGGATTGGATCCCAGCAATGTATCGGTAGAGAAATTCCCATTGATTGTTGCACCAGTTTCCAAACTAAACTTGAAAAGGGTTTACCACGATTCCAGCGAATACGAATAGGGTTATCAATTTTTTGTATCTTAACGGTGCTTGTCAGTAACACTGTTATATATCATCCTCATATACGGGGGCATTCTACTCTTTGCCTACTTGGTACAGGAGCGCTTTATCTTTAAGCCAGAGAAGCTGCCCCAAGACTTTGAATACAAGTATGACGCGCCTTTTGAGGAATTGTTTTTTAATGTAGCCCCAGGCGTGAGCATCAATGGACTACATTTTTACTGCAAAGAACCCAAGGGACTGATCCTCTATTTTCATGGCAATTCTAGAAGTATTAAAGGATGGGCCAAGTACGCCAGAGACTTTTACCGATTTGGTTATGATGTTGTATTGGTTGACTATAGGGGCTTTGGCAAGAGTACGGGAAAGCGTGGAGAAAAAGACATGCTGGCCGATATGCAATTTGTCTATGAACAATTGTTAAAGCAATGCCCAGAACACCATCTCTTGGTCTATGGCAGGAGCATGGGCAGTGGTTTTGCAACCAAAATTGCAGCAGACAATTCACCTAGGTATTTGATTCTAGATGCACCCTATTATAGTTTTATCAAAGTAGCGGAGCGATTCATTCCCTTTCTACCCCACAAGTGGTGGTTGCGTTACAAGCTAAGAACAGACCAATGGATTAGAAAGGTAAACTGTCATACCTATATTATTCATGGCACCAAGGATTGGCTGATTCCAATTACCCAAAGTGAAAAATTACAAGCCATTAATCCGCATAAGATTACCCTGATTCGCATTCATGGAGGGGGGCATAATAACCTACCCACTTATGACGAGTACCATAATTTTATCAGAGACATTCTCAAATATTAAATAGGATTGCCCTACAGAGCGTATTTTCGCCGCATGAAAGGCTTCAGCAAAAAACAATTTCGTTGGCTTAAAATCATAGTGGTCATTTATGCCATTGTAGGAATTGCTTTTTATTATCTACAGGAAAAAATCATTTTTCATCCTTGGAATATTCCAGTTGGCCAAGCTTTTGATTTTAAGGAGCCCTTTGTAGAAACCAATTTGAGGTTAGACGAAACCACTAACTATAATTTGGTGCAGTTTAAAACAACAGACGCTGTTACTAAAGGAGTAGTATTATATTTTCATGGCAATAAGGGGAATATTATTAGGTATGCCAAATTTGCCAAAAATTTTACCCGCAATGGCTATGAGGTTTGGATGATTGATTATCCCAAATTTGGTAAATCAACAGGTACATTATCAGAAGCCAATCTGCAAGAAATGGCTTTGCAATTGTATAAATTAGCCAGGGTTCGTTACCAACCACTGCAAATTATACTCTACGGAAAGTCACTGGGTACAGGTATTGCCGCACAGTTGGCCAGCATTAGGGATTGCAAACAACTGATTTTAGAAACACCATATAATAGTATGGTATCATTAGTGAGACACTACGCGTTTATTTATCCAGTTGAAAGCATGCTGAAATACAAATTACATACAGATCAATACTTACCAAAAGTAACAGCACCTATTTGTATTTTCCATGGAACCGATGATGCATTGATTCCTTTAAGCAATGCAGAAAAACTCAAAAAGGTTTTAAAACCTACTGACCAATTTATGATTTTGGAAAAAGGCACCCACCATAATCTGAATGATTTTCCAAAGATGCAAAAGACTTTAGACAGCCTTTTACAAAGACCCTAAATAGCCATCAAATTACCCGTCTAGAGATTTTGTCAGCTCCCAAATTAGTTTAACTTTAAACAAAGCTGCTGCCATGTCTATACTCTTGCTGGTCTTTGCTGTTGCTGCATTAATCTTGCTGATTACGGTAGTGAAACTGCATCCCTTCTTGGCTTTTTTAATGGTCTGTATTGTTACTGGGTTGGGCAAATCCATGGAAGCAGGCAAACTCATAGCTTCTATTCAAAAAGGAATTGGAGACGTCATGGGTTCACTATTGGTCATCTTGATTTTAGGAGCCATGTTGGGTAAATTGGTGGCTGATAGTGGTGCCGCCAATAAAATTGCACAGGCATTGATTCAAGCATTTGGAACAAAGCGAATACAATGGGCCTTGGTACTAACCGCTTTTATAGTGGGTATCCCATTATTTTATGGCGTAGGATTTGTGTTACTGGTTCCCCTAGTGATTGGCATTGCGGCAAAATACAAATTACCCGCTGTCTATTTGGGTTTACCAACACTTGCGGCGCTGTCTGTAACGCATGGCTATTTACCACCCCATCCATCGCCCGTGGCATTATCTGAGCAATTTCACGCAGACCTTGGCACCACACTATTCTACGGCATCATCATTGCCATTCCAGCTATCATTATTGCAGGTCCTATTTTTTCTGTGACTTTGAAAAAATATACCAATGCACCCTTAGCCATATTTTCAAATAAAGAAATTCCTGATGACCAATTACCCGGATTATTTGCTTCTATGATGGCTGCATTTTTACCCGTGTTACTCATTGGACTAGATACTCTTGTAAAAATTTGGATGCCCACAAACAATGCATTTACCAGCATGGTGCATACCTTAGGAGACCCTAGTATTGCCATGTTGATTAGTCTATTAATGGCAATCTATACATTGGGAATCAAACAGGGCAAAACCATTGCAGCTATGATGGGGCCTATGGGCGATGCGGTCAAAGATATTTCCAGCATCTTACTCATTATTGGAGGGGCAGGGGCACTCAAACAAGTACTGATGGATACGGGTATTAGCAATGACTTAGTACAGCCATTGGTAGGGCTTTCCATTCATCCACTCTTATTGGCTTGGGGCATTAGTGCCATTATTCGCGTAAGCGTAGGATCCGCTACGGTAGCGGGTTTGACCACTGCTGGTATTGTAGCACCTTTGATAGTAACTACTGGTGTGAACCCTTCTTTAATGGTTTTAGCAACTGGTGCAGGCTCACTCATGTTTTCACATGTGAATGATCCAGGATTCTGGATGTTCAAAGAATATTTTAACCTCTCCGTCAAAGACACTATCCGAACATGGAGCATCATGGAAACCATTGTGTCCGTGGCCGGATTGATTGGCGTATTGATCATCAATTATTTTATCTAATATAGCGTTATGACAGCTGAAGAAAATTTTGCGGCACTGGGCTTGACCCTGCCACCTGCACCCAAACCATTGGGCGTGTACAAACCCTTGTTAATAGACGGAAGACATTGTTATGTTTCTGGTCATGGCACGGTTAAAAATGATGGAACACTCATCATTGGCCGCATTGGAGAAACCCTAACACCAGATGAAGGAAAAGCTGCGGCCCAACAAGTTGGCCTAGCCATACTAGCCACCATCAAAGCTAACTTGGGTTCACTCAATAGGATCAAGCGTGTGATCAAAGTATTGGGGATGTTGAATTGCACAGCAGATTTTGAAAAACATCCCGGCATCATTAATGGATGCTCTGAATTATTTGCCAAAGTATGGGGAACAGAGAATGGTATTGGTGTAAGAAGTGCCGTGGGCATGGGATCCTTACCAGACAATATTCCTGTTGAGATTGAAGCCCTATTTGAATTAGCAGAAATTGATTGATTAAAATAAGTAGTAGATGAAATGGTATGAAGTAAAAAATCCGGAAGCTTTAGACACCCCTGCACTATTGGTGTATCCAGATAGGGTGAGAGAAAATATTAGACAAGCAAAATTGATGGCGGGTAATTCAGCCAATTTACGCCCCCATGTTAAGACCAATAAAATGAAAGAAGTTTGCCAGATGCTCTTAGACGAGGGCATCCGCAAATTCAAATGCGCTACCATTGCTGAAGCTGAAATGTTGGGTATGGTTAAAGCACCGGATGTGCTGATTGCGCACCAATTAACTGGCCCAAAAGCACAGCGTTTATTGGCCTTGGTGGAACATTATCCCAATACGCATTTTGCAACCCTTGTAGACAATTTACATACCGCTACCATTCTTGCTAAAACCTTTGCTGCAGCAGGCAAATCCTTAGACCTCTATATTGACTTGAATGTGGGTATGAATAGATCTGGGATTATTCCTGAAAAAGGTTTGGATTTGTATCAAGCCTGCGCATCATTAACTGGGATCCAAATTGTTGGCTTGCATATCTATGATGGTCACTTACGCGATACAGATTTAACTGTTAGAAAACAAAAAAGCAATGAAGCTTTTGAAAGAGCTATTGCACTGCATACAGCCATTCAGGAATCAAGCGGACAAAACTTAAAAATGGTAGCAGGTGGTTCTCCCAGTTTTCCTACCCATACCCATAGAAAGGGGGTTGAATTCAGCCCAGGCACATTTGTATTTTGGGACTGGGGCTACAAACATATTGTACCCGATGAACCCTTTGAATGGGCGGCATTGGTGGCTACCAGTATTATTTCTATCATGGAAGAAAATAGGCTTTGCCTAGACCTTGGACACAAAGCCATTGCTGCAGAAAATCCTTTGCCTCGCGTACATTTTTTAAATGCACCAGAAGCTGTTCCAGTTTCGCAGAGCGAGGAACATATGGTGGTGCAAGTGGCAGATAGTAGTCAATATGCCGTGGGAGATTTATGGTATGGGGTACCTGTACATATTTGTCCAACCGTGGCTTTGTTTGCAGAAGCACAAGTGATCCAACACCATGAAAACACCCAGCAATGGCAGGTGATTGCTAGAAATAGAAAAATCAATTTCTAATGTTTTTGATAGACGCTCATTTGGATTTGGCCATGAATGCCATGGAATGGAATAGAAACCTGCGCTTGAGCGTGCAGGAGATACGCGCATCCGAAGCAGGCATGACAGACAAACCAGATAGGGCCAAGGGAACCGTATCCTTACCTGCACTTAGACAAGGCAATATTGGACTGGTGGTAGCCACACAAATTGCCCGATACGTTGGACCCGGAAGCACGCTTAAAGGTTGGCATTCACCCGAACAGGCTTGGGCACAAACTCAAGGGCAGTTGGCCTGGTACCGTGCCATGGAAGCTGCTGGTGAAATGCGTCAGATCAAGGACCAGCAAGGATTAGAAGATCAATTATCTTACTGGAACCAAGATGCCAACAACCAAGACAAAGCCATTGGATACGTGTTAAGCTTAGAAGGCGCAGATTCACTGATCACGCTAGATCATTTACATATTGCCTATGGGTATGGCTTGCGTGCCGTAGGACCTGGACATTATGGCCCTGGCAGGTATGCCAATGGTACCGATGCTTCTGGGCATTTGAATGAGATGGGTAGAAACCTACTCAAAGAAATGCTTGGGCTGAACATGATTTTAGACGCCACGCATTTATGTGATGAAGCATTTTGGGATGCTATGGAAATCTATGATGGAACCATTTGGGCATCTCATAATAATTGTAGAGCATTGGTGAACCATAACAGACAATTTAGTGATGAGATGATCAAGGCCTTGATTCAAAAAGATGCCGTGATTGGTGGGGCATTGGATGCTTGGATGATGGTGCCTAATTGGCAACGCGGAATATCAACTCCTGATTCTATGAACTGTAGTTTGTCAGTGATGATGGACCACTTAGACCATATTTGTCAATTGGCCGGAAACACGCTTCACGTGGGCATTGGCACTGATCTGGACGGGGCTTATGGCAAGGAACAATGTCCTTATGATCTTGATACCATTGCAGACTTGCAGCTATTAGAAAACATGTTACTACAACGTGGTTATTCTCAAACAGATTTGGAAAATATTTTTTGTGGAAACTGGCTTAGACAGCTTAGAAAATCCTTGCCACGCTAGGCCAATTCTTTTAAACTGGTTTTGTTTTTGCTTACCTGCAATTGATGGGGCAATCCAATTTTGATTGCATAATTTTCTTTTGCATGACTTACAGGAAAGTCAAAGCAAACTGGATAGTCATATTCTTCCAAATGTTCTGCAATACATTGCTGTACTGTTTTTCCAAAGGGCACGGTAGTGTCTTCCATATCGGTAAATCCACCAATGATTAAACCAGACAACCCATTTAAAAGACCGGCTCGCTTTAATTGTACCATCATGCGGTCTACTTGGTATACGTGCTCCCCAATGTCTTCTATAAATAAAATCTTACCCTTGGTTTTAATGGAAGATGCTGTTCCAATCAAGTGCACCAACAAGGAAAGATTTCCTCCTATGATATCGCCATTGGCTTTACCCAATTTATTAAATGGATGAGTTGGGCAACTATAATTGGTCAACTGACCTTTGATGGCTTTGCGCAAAGATTGCACCCACTCATTCTCTGCTCCACCATCGTTAAAAGCACCTGCCATGGGTGCGTGTATGGAAGCTGTTTTAACAACGCTATTTAAGTGTGCGTGCAGAACTGTGATATCAGAAAAACCAATGATCCATTTGGGTTGTTTTTTAAACTGTTTAAAGTCTAATCCGTCAATGATCCGGCTCACGCCATATCCACCCCTACCACATAAAATGGCTTTGACTTGGGGGGCATCCATCATGGTTTGTAAATCTGTCAATCGCTCCGCGTCAGAACCAGAAAAATAGTTTTGTTGTACCCCTCCCAAGGTTTTACCCAGCTTTACCTGAAAGCCCCAAGCTACCAGCGTATTAATACAGGTTTGGGCTTTTTCAAGGCTTAAAAATCCCGCAGGACAGACAATAGCAACCGTATCGCCTTTTTTCAGATAAGGAGGAATCTTGATCATGTTACGAATGTAAGACAGATGGATTCAAAGCCCAAAACGGGTATAAATTGCCCCTTAGCCGCGGATTGCTTAGTTTTGCCCTTCTTTAAAACAGTTTGGATTAAGATGAACCAGCCCAAAAGATATTTGATTACAGCAGCCCTTCCCTATGCCAATGGGCTCAAACATATTGGACACTTGGCCGGCGCCTACCTGCCAGCGGATACCTATGTGCGTTATTTGAAAGCTCAGAAAAGAGACGTTGTATTTGTTTGCGGTAGCGATGAACACGGAACAGCCATTCCCATACAGGCCACCAAGGAAGGCACCACTGCACAAGCCATTATTGACAAATACCATCCCATTATTGCCCAGAACTTTAAAGACCTAGGCATTGAGTTTGATATTTACCATAGAACCAGTTCTCCCTTGCATCATGAAACCGCGCAGGAATTCTTCCGTGTGCTCAATGAAAAAGGAGATTTGGAGATCAAGGAAAGCGAGCAATATTTTGACGAAGCCGCCAATAGTTTTTTGGCAGACCGTTACATTAAGGGTACATGCCCCAACTGTGCTTTTGAAAGCGCCTATGGCGACCAATGCGAGCGCTGTGGCAAGAGTCTGAGTCCAGATGAGCTCATTAATCCAGTGAGCACTTTGAGCGGAAACAAACCCATTAAAAAAGCCACCAAACACTGGTATTTACCATTAGACCGTCACGAAGCGTTTTTACGCAACTGGATATTAAAAGACCACGCTCAAGACTGGCGTGCTTCTGTTGTAGGACAGTGCAAGAGTTGGATTGATGGTGGTTTGCAAGCCCGTGCCGTAACCCGTGATTTGGATTGGGGTATTTCAGTTCCAGCCAAAGACGCAGAAGGAAAAGTACTATATGTTTGGTTTGACGCACCTATTGGTTATATCAGTGCTACCAAACAATGGGCATTGAATAATGACAAAGATTGGAAACCTTATTGGCAAGACAAAGACACCAAACTGGTGCATTTTATTGGCAAGGACAATATTGTTTTTCACTGCATTATTTTTCCAGTGATGTTGCAATTGCATGGCGATATTCTTCCTGAGAATGTTCCCGCCAATGAGTTCATGAATCTGGAAGGTGATAAGATGAGTACCAGCAGAAACTGGAAACTAGAAATGCAGGATTATATTGACGATTTTATCAACAAGGAAAACGGCGGACCACAACTGGCCGATGCCCTGCGTTATTACCTAACCCAGATTGCACCAGAGAGCAAGGATAGTGAGTTTACTTGGAAGGGTTTTCAAGACGCCAACAACAGTGAGTTGGTGAATATTTTTGGCAATTTTGTGAATCGCGCCTTAGTATTGATGCACAAATTGTGCAAGAGCAAAGTGCCCCCATTGCATCCTGAATTCTTTGACCAATTAGACAAGGATACCATTGCAGAAATAGCTGCTGCAAAAGAAAGAGTGGAAGCATTACTAGAAGGATACAAATTCCGCGAAGCACTTTTTGAAGTGATTAACTTGGCCAGAATTGGTAACCAATATATGCAGAAAAAAGAGCCCTGGATCTTGGCCAAACAGGTGGATGAAAACGGACAGGTATTGCCTGCAGCACAAGCTGTGATTGACAATACCATGCATATCTGTTTGCAAATCTGTGCTAACCTTGCCATCTTGGTAAACCCATTCCTACCCTTCACAGCCAAGAAAATCTGTTACTTACTCAAAGTAGTAGACCGCATGTTGGAATGGCAAAATGCAGGACAATTAAATCTTTTGCGTGTGGGTTATAATTTGAGACCACCAGAATTATTGTTCCGTAAAATTGAAGACACAGAAGTAGCTTATCAAATAGAAAAATTACACAAGGCCTTGGAAAATTCTAAACAAGAACAAGCTGCACCTGCGGCTGAAACAGCAGCAGCACCTGCATTTGCACCAGTGAAGCCAGAAATTGTCTTTGACGATTTTGCCAAAATAGATTTGCGTGTTGGTACCATTGTTAGTGCAGAAAAAGTAGAGAAGGCAGACAAATTGCTCAAGTTACAAGTAGACCTTGGTTTTGAAACCAGAACCATTGTTTCAGGCATAGCTCTTCACTTTGACCCAGCTGCAATTGTTGGAAAACAAGTAACCGTGGTATGTAATCTAGCACCTAGAAAAATGCGCGGCATAGAAAGCAATGGCATGATCTTAATGGCAGAAGACGCCAATGGTAAACTCCATTTTGTGAACCCTGAAGATGCTATTGGAGCGGGAGCGGGAGTGAGTTAAAGAAAGTGAAGAGTGAAGAGTGAAGAATGAAGAGTGAAGAGTGAAGAATGAAGAGTGAAAAGTGAAAAGTGAAAAGTGAAAAGTGAAAAGTGAAAAGTGAAAAGTGAAAAGTGATTTTATTAAATTAAATAAAGAAACCCTAGGCATGCCTAGGGTTTCTCTTTATGAAAATGTTTGTCTTATAAGAGAACCTAGGCGCAGCCTAGGTCAACTCATTTAATTAGATCACCGTCCATTCTTCACTCTTCACTCTTATCTCTTCACTAAAAAGTTCTCCATAAGCGAAAACTTACTCAAATAGCTTAATCGTATTTAGCACATTCCTTCATCTCTCTCTCAGAATACGCATACCCATATTGTTTGAGTACATCATCCGGAACACCGTTCCACATGTTTGGTACATTACCCATATAGCCAATGTCTTTTACGCCAATTTCTGATGTGTAGAAACCGGTACAAACTAGGTCACGAATTTCATTAAAGAATGCCACTCCTTGTGCCATTTCTGGTTTGGCTTTTTCAGGATAGGCAATCATGTCTATGAGTTCAATTTGTTGTTTGGGTGTGCACTTTACAAAAGGATTTCCAAAACGGTTTAGACATTGCAAGTCTAGCCAACGAAGACCACCTCTAACAGGCACTTGGTAGTGCGGCATGTCTTTCATGATGAACTCCAAGAATTCAGGCACTTTGGCGTCTGAGGCAGAGCCACTCACTTTGTCTTTTGGAATAATGATATCGCCCAAAACAGTGACCGTAGCCAATTCTTCTACAGTAAAGAATTTTGGTTCCGCTTCTAGTCTTTTGAGATTGTCTTTCTCTTCCTGCATACGATCTGCCAGTACTGCATCAGGAGAAGCTGCAATAGCTTTCTTATCACTGTTCTTGCAGGATTCTACCAAGACACCCGTGGCCATGGATCCTATCAGCAGGGCTTTGATTGATTTTCTTCTGTCCATAATATTGATTTACGCCTGGGGCGATTACAGATTTTGTTTTTTCAATTCGTCAATGATGTATTCAGAAGCACGCATAGACAGGGCCAAAATGGTCCAGGTAATATTCTTGTCTGCTTGAGAAGTAAACTGACTACCATCTACACAGAACAGGGTTTTACAATCATGCGCTTGGCTCCATTTGTTTAGGGCAGAGGTTTTGCGGTCTGCACCCATTCTAACGGTACCAGCTTCGTGAATAATATTGCCTGGATTGTTGAGACCCCAATTGTTCTTCTCGTTGTCATCAGCCCCCCAAGTAATAATGGCCCCCATATTGTGCATGATCTCTTTGAAGGTTTCTTTCATGTGCTTGGCCTGCTTGATTTCATAGTCAGAGTGATTGGTATGAAAGCGTAGTACTGGAATACCGTATTTGTCAACCACTTTAGGATCTATCTCGCAGTAGTTATTGATGTTTGGAACGGCTTCGCCACGTCCGGCCATACCCACACCAGCACCATAGAAAAAGCGTTGGTCTTCTTTTAAAGACTCGCCATAACCACCGGCTTCCTTGGTTTTACCATTGACTTGGAATTTGCCATTCTGACCTTGAATGCCCATGCCAAACCCATAAGCTGGTTGACTCATGCCACCCCAGTATTCAATATGGTATCCGCGTGGGAAATCTAATTTTTTATTGTCTAACCACCATGGAGTATACACGTGCATACCACCTACCCCATCTTCGTTGTAACGCTTTCTACCAAATAGGGTTGGTAATACACCACCCATGGCTGCACCGGTAGAATCATGCAGGTATTTACCCACTACATTGCTATCATTGGCAAGACCATTGGGATGACGGGTAGATTTTGAATTCAGTAACAAACGTGCTGTTTCACAAGTACTAGCAGCTAGGATCACTACTTTTCCAAATACTTGGTATTCCTGATTGTCTGTCTTATCAATAAAAGATACACCATGCGCCAAACCTTCTTCATTGGTTAATACCTCACGCGCCATGGCATTGGTAATCACGTCAATATTTCCAGTAAGGATGGCTGGTTTAATGAGCACGGAGGAAGAAGAAAAATCTCCATAGACCTTACAGCTTCTGCCACACTGCGCGCAGAAAAAGCAGGCACCACGCTCGTCATTGATTTTCTTAGTCAAGATAGATAACCTAGAAGGGATCACTGGAATACCAATGCCTACGGCCGATTTTTTAATCATCAACTCGTGCAAACGCGGTTTAGGCGCAGGCAAGAAAATTCCATCGGGATCATTGGGCAATCCTTCTACAGAGCCAAATACCCCAATGAGTTTATCAATCTTATCGTAATAAGGTTTTACATCGTCATAACTGATGGGCCAGTCATCGCCCAAGCCATCAATGGACCTGCGTTTAAAATCCTTTGGTCCAAAACGCAAAGAGATTCTACCCCAGTGATTGGTACGTCCACCAATCATCCTGGCGCGCCACCAATCCCATTTGGCGGAACCTTCTTTCATGGTATAGGGTTCACCATCAATTTCCCAACCCCAATAACATCCGTCAAAATCACCAAAGGGCCTAAACTTAGTGCTAGCGCCTCTTCTGGGAGATTCCCATGGATTTTTTAATTGAGAAGAATTAATAGCCGGATCATAACTAGGACCCGCTTCTATCAGGCAGACTTTTAAACCTGCTTTGGACAAAGTGTAGGCCGCCATACCACCACCGGCACCAGAACCTACAATCACAGCATCGTATTTCTTAGGCTGTTTCTTGATCTGAAGATCTCCCATATGCAACTAGAGTTTTGTATTCGTTAGAGAAGATGAATGTAAGAAAAAAAGTGAAGAGTTCAGAGTGAAGAGTGAAGAATGAAAAGGAATTTAGTGAAGAGTGAAGAACGAAGCGTGAAGAGAGATTAAAGCCAATAGATTTTGCTTGGGATTGGGGAAAAAATAAACCGCCCCGGGATTAATCGAGGCGGTTCTTTAACCAGGTACGGTTTAAAGCTATGGCTAAGACATTGCTGTCTAAAACCCAAGGTTTGGTACTTACCTACATTCATTCACTTCGCACCCATCACTGTCCATTCTTCACTCTTCACTTTCTTCTTCCTCCCACTCTTCACTCTTCACTTTTATCTCTTCACTAAATTTTAGCTGCATCCCATGCTATTGCCACAGTTCAGGCATTTGTAGCAAGTACCGCTGCGGATGGTGATATGTCCGCAAGTGTTACAAGAAGGTGCATCGCTCTGCATGTTCTTGGCCGCTTGGTTTACAGCGTCCATACCATACTCAGCTTTAACAGCCACTTTTTCTACTTTCTGAGCAACCGGAGCAGTGGTGCTAGCAGCGGCAGGCGCTGTTACACGAATACTGCTCAACTCAGGCTTTCCCACAAAGAGGGATTCTCCCTCCTCTTCACCGGTATTGCCAACCGATGGTTTATCTAACACGTGTACCAAATCGGTACGGTCTAGATATTCATAAGCCAGAGCGCGGAATACAAAGTCAACCAAAGATGTAGTGGTCTTAATATTTGGATGATCCACCATACCAGCTGGTTCAAATTTGGTAAAGACAAATTTCTCTACAAATTCATCCAGTGGCACACCATATTGCAAGCCAACAGAAATGGCAATAGCAAAACAGTTCATCAAGCTTCTAAGGGTAGAACCCTCTTTGGCCAAGTCTATAAAGATTTCTCCCAATGTTCCATCCTGGTATTCACCGGTGCGCAAGAACAATACTTGTCCGTTGATCTTGGCTTTTTGGGTAAATCCTCTACGTTTTGCAGGGAGTGATTTTCTTTCTACAATCTTAGACAATGCGCGTTTGAGTTGGGTATCAGAAGATGCCTGCATACGCTTGGTTACTTCTTCTAATAACTCTTCAACGGTTAATTTGCCTAAGTCTACAATATTGCTTTCTGGTGCGGCTGTTTCTTCTGCAACCAGTTCTTCAGCAGCTTCTTCAGATTTTTTCTTCTTATCAGATTTGTTGCTCAAAGGCTGGCTTAGTTTAGAACCATCGCGATACAACGCATTGGCTTTAAGACCCAAGCTCCAGCTCAAGTGATAGCATTCAGCAATCTCTTCTACCTTGGCTTCGTTTGGAAGGTTGATGGTTTTAGAAATAGCACCACTCAAGAATGGTTGACAAGCAGCCATCATTTTAATGTGACCATGTGCGTGAATATAACGCTCACCTTTTTTACCACACTTGTTGGCGCAGTCAAATACTGGCAAATGTTCTGGTTTTAACAAAGGCGCTCCTTCAATGGTC
>CALRXZ020000076.1:0-18538 GCA_943372255.1 Chitinophaga pinensis | reverse complement strand
AAAATATCCTGGAGAGCTCTTGGGCCATTTAGAAATGGATTGTGCCAATTCTGATGTTTTCTTGGGATCTGCTTGCAAAGCATTCACCACGTCTACCCAGTCCATGGCGTGTAAATGATAAAAATGCACCACATGGTCATGCATATATAAAGCACAGAACATAATATTACGTACCAATTCTGCATTAGGTGGCACAGAAATACCCAAGGCATCTTCTACACATCTAACAGATGCTAGGGAGTGTGTAGATGTACATACGCCACAAACACGTCCAACAAATGCCCAAGCATCTCTTGGATCGCGACCTTGTAAAATTTCTTCCAATAAACGCACCATGGTACCGCTACTGTAAGCGTCTTTGATTTGTCCGTTTTCAATGTCTGCTTCAATGCGCAGGTGACCTTCAATACGTGTTATTGGGTCAACAACAATTCTCTTACTCATATATTAGTTTGTAGAGTTAGTGATTAGGATTTAAGTTCGTGTTCGCTTTGTTTGCCTTCATCTTCCAAATTGCGAATCAGCTTTTTCTTTTTGATATTAGTCATCACTGCATGACCTGCTAGCGCTGCACCTGTAACACCAAGAGCTACTTTACCAAATGTGTCTGCATTGGCTTCAATACCAAATCCAGCAAAAGAAGATGCTCTGTCATACAAGCGACCATTATCCCAATAATTCTCCTCACTGCACCCAATACAACCATGACCAGATTGAATAGGAAAACTGGTTCCATTATTCCATTTCATTACGCCACAGGCATTATAAGTAGAAGGTCCTTTACAACCCACTTTATACAAACAATATCCTTTTCTTGCATTTGCATCATCAAAACTTTCTACATACAAACCTGCATCATAGAAAGGTCTGCGATAACAAGTATCATGCACACGTTTGCTATAGAAGGCCTTAGGTCTGCCCAATCCATCTAGTTCTGGAATCCGATCAAAAGTGACTAAGTGTACAATAACACCAGCCATTACTTCTCCAATTGGAGGGCATCCAGGAACTTTGATCACTGGTTTACCTTTCACTAATTTGTGAATAGGTGTTGCCCCAGTAGGATTTGGTTTGGCTGCTTGAACACAACCATTGCTAGCACAACTACCCCAAGCAATAATAGCTTTAGCACCTTCTGCTGCTTCCTCTAATATTTGCAAAGAAGTTTTACCACCAATCATACAATAAACGCCATCGGCGCCCATGGGTACACTACCCTCTACACATAATATGTATTCACCCTTGTATTTCTTCATAGTATTCTGCATGGCTTCTTCTGCTTGAAAACCAGAAGCGGCCATCAGTGTTTCAGTATAGTCTAAGGAAATTTTATCTAATAAGATATCTGCCACAATCGGGTGCGAAGACCTGATAAAACTTTCACTACAGCAGGTGCATTCTTGAAAATGCAGCCAGATCACAGGCACTCTTGGCTTGGTCTCCAGCGCTTTGGCCACTTGGCCAATGGCTGAATTTTCCAATCCAATAAATGCTGTCATCATACTTACAAATTGTAGAAAATCACGACGGCTATAGCCTTTGCGTTCTACTTCCTCGTAATAGGTTGGTTGTTTTGTTTGGACAAGCTCGTTAGACATAAAGGTTGGTTTAATAGTAAATAGGCAACCACAAATTAGATTTGTCTATAGCCTTTCCTTATGATAGTTATCATTGTGATTTATGATTTAAATCATGTTTTTGGGCAGGAGGAATGAATACTTTTAATCAACTTAAAAGCATTCCATATGAAGAAAATCTCATTCCTTCTTGCAGCAAGCTTACCCATTCTTACATTTGCCCATCCAGGCCATGGCGGTTCTGATGGATATACCATTATCCATTATTTTAATGAACCGCAACATGCCATCATTACATTAGGAGTAATGGCTGCCGCAATAGTGCTGATTGTAAGAGAAAGGAATAAAAGAAAGGCATAAATAACACAATGCACGAACTATCCATTGTCATGGGCATTGTAGACCTAGCCACCAAACAAGCAATTGCCAATGGTGCCAATCTTATTGAGGAAATAGAACTAGAAATTGGTTGTCTTTCCGGAATAGAAATGGACTCATTTGAATTTGCTTGGAAACAAGGCATTAGAAATAGTATGCTAGAACATTCCGTGAGACATATACACAGACCAGCTGGAAAAGCTTTGTGTGTGGATTGTGATACAGTGTTTCCTTTGCAGCAACTCTTTGATAGTTGCCCTAATTGTAATGGACACTTCCTTTCTATTATCAGTGGAAAGGAACTAAAAGTAAAATCATTGGTATTACCTTAAATCAACTTAAATTAAATAACCATGTGTGCAACTTGCGGATGCGGCCCCACTGACCATCATCATAGTCACGATCATGGCCATTCCCTGGGCAATGAACAGAATACGGGAAAAAAAATTGTTACTGTAGAACAGGATATCCTACAAGAAAATAACCTACTAGCACAACGCAACAGGGGATTTTTTGAAGGCAGGAATATCCTTTCCTTAAACTTGGTGAGTTCTCCCGGATCTGGGAAAACAACCTTGTTGGAACGTACATTAACTGACCTTAAAGGACAATTGGAATTTGCGGTCATTGAAGGAGATCAGCAAACCGCCAATGATGCAGACAGGATTCATGCAACTGGAACCAAAGTAACTCAAATCAACACTGGAAAGGGTTGTCATTTAGACGCCCATATGGTCTTGCACGCAGTTCAAGGAATGAAATTACAAGCGGATTCAGTACTCTTTATTGAAAATGTTGGCAACCTAGTTTGCCCAGCTATGTTTGACTTAGGAGAAAGCGAACGCGTAGTGGTGATTAGTGTTACAGAAGGAGACGATAAGCCTCTGAAATATCCAGATATGTTCCATAGTTCTACCCTCTGTATTATCAATAAAATTGACCTATTACCCTATGTTAATTTTAAGGTGGAAAAAGCAAAGGAATATGCCAGGAAAATTAATCCTAACTTAGAAATAATTGAGCTCAGTTGTACCAGTGGATCGGGTTTAGAAACCTGGTATGATTGGCTGAAAAGCAAAGTGCTGTTGCCTGTTTAAACCATCTAAAATGCCTGTTTACCATATTCATATCAACGGTTTGGTACAGGGTGTAGGATTCCGGCCAACGGTTCACCAATTGGCCATTCAAATGGGAATTGATGGTTGGGTAAGAAACGGCAGTGATGGGGTACATATTCTTTGTAAAACCAATGAAGAAAATGCAAAGGCTTTTTACCAGCATCTATTGCAAAACCCACCTGGAAACGCTATCATCAGCAAACACCAATTTGAATTAGCACAAGAGGATTGTGACCAAGGTTTCCACATTGTACCAAGTATACGTGAGCAACATACCAATATGATGCTCACGCCTGATTTGGCACCCTGTGACCATTGCCGAAAATCTATTACCAGTAATGATAATAGAAGACACAATTATGCATTCACCACTTGTTTACAGTGCGGACCAAGGTATAGCATTACTAGATCCTTACCCTATGACCGTGCTACTACTAGTATGGCAGAAATGAAACAATGCCCAGTTTGTTTGGAAGAATATCATCAGGTTAAAGACCATCGGCATCATAGCCAAACCAATAGTTGCAAACACTGCGCTATACAAATGCATTTATATAATGAACAACTTATAGAAATTCCTGGTACACAGGATCAAATCCCTTACCTGTTGGCCAAGCTTATTAAAGAAGGAAAAATTCTTGCAATCAAAGCCGTTGGAGGTTATCTATTAGTCTGTGATGCAGCCAACAAAGCAGCAATAGCCGAATTAAGAAAAAGAAAACATCGCCCAAGCAAACCTTTTGCCTTACTCTATGCAGATATAGAAATGCTGCAAGCAGATTTATCTATTAACACAACTGAACTGAGCGCCCTCAAAGACAAAGCAGCACCAATAGTACTTTGCAACATCAAAAATTATCCAGAAAACAATTTGGATCTTAACGGAATTGCGCCTGGGCTATCCAGGTTGGGTGCTATGTTACCAGCTTCTCCTCTCTTACAATTACTTGCCAATAGTTTTGGCAAGCCCATGATAGCAACCAGTGGTAATTTGAGTGGATCACCAATATTATACCAAGATACTAAAGCTAAAGAATGGTTAATAGGTATTGCAGATTATTTGCTTAGTTATGACCGTGAAATTCTTGCACCACAAGACGATAGTTTGTTACAATTTAGTAGCCGTGGACAAAAAATTATTTTAAGAAGAAGCAGAGGATTAGCACCAAACTTTTACCCCATCAATTTCCAGATGGACCAACAAAAAACTCTAGCAATGGGTGCAGAACTCAAATCTAGTTTTGCAATAGCTACCGGAGAACAAATTTTTGTTAGTCAGTTCTTGGGAGACCAACAGTCATTAGAATCACAAATGGCTTTTGAAGATGCATTAAACCAAGTCTCCGAACTTTTAGATTTTGTACCTACTAAAATTCTGATAGACCAACACCCTAGCTATCAAGTTTCTGAAATGGGAAAAAAGATAGGCCTGCAAAACCAATGTCCTGTTATAAGTATTCAACACCATGAAGCGCATTTTGCTGCTGTATTAGCAGAAAATAAACTCTTAGACAATTCGGAACCTGTACTTGGTTTTATTTGGGATGGGGCGGGTTATGGGCATGATGGTCATGTATGGGGCGGAGAAGTTTTTTTGTATGACCAAGACAGTATCCATCGCGTTGCACACTTGGCTTATTTCCCTCAAATTTTGGGGAATAAAATGAACAAGGAACCCAGATTAAGTGCCTTAAGTATCTTAAAGGATTTTCCCTTGGCGCAAAAACTCATTCGCAAACATTTTTCTGATACAGAATGGCATTTCTACCAACAAGTTTTGGCAAAACCCATAGAGATTCAAACCAGTAGCATGGGAAGATTGATTGATGCAGTTGCTTGTATTCTTGGCTTAACTCCAATTGCTGGTTTTGAGGGAGAAGCTGCTATGCAATTGGAATCCTTAGCCAACAAATGCCCCTATCCTTCTTATGATGCCTATCACTTACCCATTACTCAGGGTATTATTGATTGGCGTCCATTGATGCAAGAGATTTTGCATGACTGGCAACAAAAGGAACCCAATGAAGTAATTGCTTGGAAGTTTTTTTATTCATTGGCCAAAGCCATTGCAAAAATCAGTGGCCATTTCTTTATTGACAAACTAGCTTTTAGTGGCGGTGTATTCCAGAACGCAGTTTTAACGGATTTAATCTTAGAACAATTACAACAAAAAAGGGCTTTGTTTTTTCACCAACAATTGAGCCCAAATGATGAATGTATTTCACTTGGTCAATTGGCTTGGCATAGCCGATTTTACCACCAAGAACATGGTTTAGAAAAACAGTCATCCATTAAATATTTAACTGAACAATCCTAAATCTACCAATATGTGCTTAGCCATTCCAGGTAAAATCATTGCCATCACAGAACAACTAGACGAGACATTTAGAAAAGGTAAAGTCTCTTTTGGTGGCATCATGAAAGAAATAAATTTGTTCATGGTACCAGAAGCCCAAATTGGAGATTATGTATTGGTACATGTGGGTGTGGCCATTAATGTGGTTGATGAAGAGGAAGCCAAAAAAACCTTCAACTACCTTAAACAAATGGGTGAAGTAGAGGAATTAGAATCACCTGATTCAACAAATTTATAAATCCACTTATGAAATTTCTAACCGAATTCAGAGACCCCGAATTAGTGCATGAATATGTTGCTGAACTTCACAAGATTACTACTAAGTCTTGGACGCTGATGGAAATATGCGGAGGCCAAACACATAGCTTGGTAAAAAACGGATTATTAGATTTATTGCCAGAAAAAATCACCATGGTGCATGGACCAGGTTGTCCAGTTTGTGTTACTAGTGTAAGTGTGATTGATGAAGCTGTTTGGTTGGCTGAGCAACCCAATGTGATTCTTTGTTCATTTGGAGACATGCTTCGTGTTCCTGGTAGTAAGAAAAGTTTACTAGAAGCAAAAGCCATTGGTGCTGATGTAAGAATTCTTTACTCACCCTTAGAAGCAGTAGAAATTGCTAGAAAAAATCCAGAAAAAGAAGTGGTATTTTTTGCTGTTGGTTTTGAAACCACGGCCCCAGCCAATGCATTGAGTGTGATGCATGCAGCACAACAAGGTATACTCAACTATAGTATTCTTGCTTCACATGTTTTGGTACCTCCTGCCATGGAAGCCATATTGAGTGATGAAGCCAATACCATTGACGCTTTTCTTGCAGCTGGACATGTATGCACCATTATGGGTATGGAAGAATATTATCCTGTTGCAGAAAAATACCAGATTCCCATAGTGGTTACAGGCTTTGAACCCGTTGATTTGTTACAGGGTATTTTAATGGCCGTAAGACAACTAGAGAAGGGTCAACACTTAGTAGAGAACCAATACGCTAGAAGCGTTCAAAGAGAGGGCAATAAAACGGCCCAAGCAACTATTCAAAAAGTGTTTGCAGTCAATGACCGAGTTTGGAGAGGCATTGGTTCCATTCCACAAAGTGGATATGAAGTAAATGAAGCTTATAGGGCACATAATGCAAGAATCAAATTCTTTATAGATATTCCATTTGCAGAAGAAAACAAAGAATGCATTAGTGGAGATATTATGAAGGGGCTAAAAAAGCCCAAACAATGCCCAAATTTTGGCAGCAAATGCAAACCGGAACATCCATTGGGTGCACCCATGGTCAGCAGTGAAGGAGCTTGTGCGGCTTATTATCATTACAATTTTCAGCCAGAGGAATCAGGCTCCCACATTTAAACTTAGAACTTTGTCAGAGAAACTCAATTTTCAATTATCCTGCCCAATGCCAAAATTTGATTTTGATGTGATTACCATGGGACATGGCAGTGGCGGTTTATTAACCCATCGCTTATTGCAGAGTGGGGTTTTTGATTTGTTGAAAAACAATTTACTAGACCAGCAACATGATGGTGCAATGCTTGAATTAAATGGCCCTGTTGCATTTAGTACAGATAGCTATGTGATCTCCCCCATTTTTTTCCCTGGGGGGAATATTGGAGAATTAGCTGTCAATGGCACGGTGAATGATTTAGCCATGTGTGGTGCTGCTGCAAAATATCTGTCCCTTGGTTTTATCATTGAAGAAGGATTTTCTATGAAAGAATTCTGGGAGGTGTTAGTGGGTATTAAAGAAGCTGCTGAAAAATCTGGGGTAAGCATTGTAACGGGTGATACCAAAGTAGTTGAGAAAGGCAAGGGAGACAAAATCTTTATCAATACTTCTGGCATTGGTCTGATACATCCAAGTGCTCAAATCCATCACAACCGCATTGAACCTGGTGACAAAATTATCTTGAGTGGTAACTTGGCTCAACACGGAATTGCCATCATGAGTTTGAGACAGGGATTAGAATTTGAAACAGATATTGTGAGTGATACTATAAACTTGAATCATACTATTCTTTCACTTATAGAAACCTTTGGTCAAGAAATAAAATTTCTCCGAGATCCAACAAGGGGTGGTCTTGCATCTGTCATGAATGAATTGGCTGAATTGAGAAAGCTTGGCTTTGTTTTAGAACAAGAAAAAATTCCACTTGACGAACAAGTAGAAGGGGCATGTGAAATGCTAGGGCTTGATCCATTGTATGTAGCTAATGAAGGTTTGTTTGTTACAATAGTATCCGCCAATATTGCCGATGCATTTCTGCAAAAATTAAGATCTGATCCTAACGGAATCAATGCTGCTATTGTGGGAGAAGTCACAGCCGCAAATCCAGGAAAAGTGCTATTAAAAAGTAGGATTGGCGGGCATAGAGTGGTGGGATATTTAACTGGGGAGCAGTTACCAAGAATTTGTTGAGATTGAAGCGTTGTTTTTGGTAATATTTTATTCTACACTAAATTCCCATGCGTCTTTCTTTAAGACACCATTGGCAGAACCTCCAACAAAATATCCCTTATATCCAATTGAAAATGCCCCTGCACCAGACTTTATAAAAGGTGCCGTTTTTAAAGGAAGCCAATTATCCATTAGTGGATCATACTCCCAACAATGATTGGAATTCCCCACTTGTACATAGCCTTTTTTTTGAATAACTAGCGAGGACTGATGTTTACCTACAACACCCGGAAAAGATTTTTTGGGTATCCATTGATCTTTAAAGTCATCGTATGCCAACCATATAGAAGAATCGGCTTGTTCTAATCCCATTCCCAAATAGCCTTGCTCATTTAAATTCATAGCTACAGCAAATGCAAGACCATCGTTGGGTAGATTTTTTAATTGTTGCCAACTATTTTTTTCAGGGTGAAAAACCCACCAATCATTTAGAACAACCTCTTGCTTATCATTGATGGTAATCCCAGTACCATAATAAATACTATTATTGGAACAAAAACTTGCAGCAGCATATCTTGACTTACCAGGAAAATCTTTTTTTTGAACCCACTTATCTTTTTGCGGTTGATACTCCCAAACATAATTACCCAATAATCCTTCATTACTTGAGCCACCAATCAAAAATGCTTTTCCCATACAAACAACAGAAGTAGTTTGATAAACTCCTTTGTTTGGAATTGGAGACAAAGCTTTCCATTGATTGAATACAGGATCAAATTCCAGTGTTTGATTCAACGCTTTTGAACCATCCCATCCTCCTACTAAATATCCTTTGGACCCAATTCTAAATGAAGCCATCAATTCTATAGGCGGGTTAGAGAAGTCCGTAATTTTAGACCATTTACCCAAACTATCTAATACTAATTGCTGTTGAACATCTTTCTTAGTTGTCTGCTCCTGACATGCATTCAATGTTATTAAGCAACAACATATTATAAATAAAGCTAGGTAAGATTTCATGCTTCAAGATAAACAATTTCAATACTAGAAATAGCTAAAAAGCAATGCCTACCTGCAAACCCGTACCAACAGTGGGTAATGCATTATTGCCAAATCTGAATGGGAAAGGAACAGATAAATAAAAACTATGGTCTTTTTTCTTTATTACTGTTTTGGATAAAATTGGTGTAAATCCAAATCTTCCTGTTGTTTCAAAAGCAACCCTACCCGCAAAAGTTAGACTAGGATTTAGTTTGACTAATACTCCTGGATGAAACAACACATTATACATGCGCGTGTTCCCATTTTCTGATTTTAAAAATGGAACCAATTCTAGTGAATAACCAATTTTTGCATTCTTCCATAAATTGATACCTGTTGGAGCACCCACTACATAATTATTGGAAAAATTGAATTGTATAGTCTCTGAACTAATATTCACTATAGGATGTAAAATGCCAAAATATCCAGTCACATTAGGATAGACTGTTTGAGAACGCAAAGTCAATACCGAAAACAATAACAAGATTGCAATAAAGCTTTTCATTTCTGTGAGATTGACGAACAAATATATGAATACTCTACTAAATTAGTGCACTAATTGATAGTTTTTTCAATATTCAAATAGTTATAACTGCGATTATTTACTGAATTTAACCACTTGATTTTTAATAGCCGGTATGGTTCTCAGATATGCATAAATGGCCTTCAAATCCTGCTCCTTCATATTCTTATACATGGTCCATGGCATTACAGAATTAAACTCATTTGCACCAATGGCTGGAACATGGTAATTGCTATCGGCGTAAGCCTTAAACCTTTTTACAAAAGCAGTTTCATCCCAATTACCAATACCGGTTTCTTTATCTGGTGTAATATTGGAAGACCTAACAATACCGCCGGTTTTCATAGGGAACTCAAATCCACCAGCCAATTCCATTCCCTTAATTTTCTCCCCCTTTTCTTGTTTGGTATGACAGTCACCACAAGATGCAGCAGTAAAATAGTAAGAACCTCTTGCTACTAAATTATTGGTATCAGGCGCCTGACCATACATTGCTTTAGTTGGAATAGTATGCAAAATAATATTCATTGGAAAATCAGCCTTTGAATCGGGTACTTTGTTTTCAATTGGTGCTAGCGTTCTCAAATAAGCAATAATCGATAGTAAATCTTCCTTATCCATTTTTCCATTACTGGGATGTGGCATCACAGGAAAAAGCGCCCTACCCTTTTTATCAACTCCAGATGCAATAGCTCTTAATAGTTCTCCATCAGTCCAATCAGCAATCCCCGCAGGAGTAATATTTTTAGCATGAAAGCTTCCTGGAAAACCATATCGTTGATCAAAGACTTCTCCGCCCTTTCCCAAAGTTCCTTCTACTAGGGGGCCAGAAAACTGATTCCAATCTCTAGTAGAATGACAATCCATACAAACGGTGACACTATTGGCCAAATACCTACCCCTTTCTATGCGTTCAGGTGTAGCTTGAATAGTTAGGGTTTCAGGATTTTCTACCTTGGGTAGAAATAAAACAATATAACTGATGCCCAATATGGCTGCTAATAGTAGACATAGGATGCACACAAAAATAAGCTTGAATGCTTTTTTCATTTGTAGTTGGTTTAGGGTTACTAAATTTAATGAAGCAAGTTTAATTATTCTCCAATCTTGACATAACCCCAAAAAAAAATGCAATTTTTCAATCGCATTTTTTACTAATATTTGAACAAGCTTTATTCCACTAGTCCTTGAATACTTCTATTCTCATTTACATCTGCTTCATAATCAACCCCTTCTAATCCAAATCCAAATAAATTCAAAAAGTCAGATTTGTAACCAGGTAAATCGCCAATACTTGGCAAAGTTTCAGTTGTTGCAGCAGGCCATAATTCAGCCACTTGAGCTTGAACATCTGCTCTCATTTCCCAATCATCAATTCTAATTCTGCCTTTATCATCAGTTTCTATACTTGAGTTACCAGTATACAATCTATCTGCAAAAAGTCTTTGAATTTGTTCAATACAACCCTCGTGTAAACCATCTTTCTTCATCACTTTGTACAACAAAGAAATATACAATGGAATCACTGGAATGGCGGAACTAGCTTGTGTAACCAATGCTTTGTTTACAGATACAAAAGCCTGTCCTTTTAGGTCTTTTAATTTATCCGCAATTTTAAAAGCAGTAGCCTCTAAATGATCTTTGGCCCTACCTATAGTTCCTTTTCTATAAACGGCTTCGGTTAAAGCAGGTCCAATATAGGAATAAGCAAGGGTCATGGCACCTTCTGATAATGCATCGGCTTCTTTTAAAGCATCCATCCACATTTCCCAATCTTCTCCACCCATTACAGCCACTGTATTGGCAATATCTTCTTCATTACAAGGTTCAATACTAATTTCAGTAACAATTCCTGTATGAAAATCTACTGTTTTGTTGCTATAGGTTTGACCAATGGGTTTTAATACTGATCTGTGCATCACACCTGTTACAGGATGAACACGTACAGGAGAAGCCAAACTATAGATCACCAGATCAATTTGACCCAAGTCTTCTTTAATAGTCTTGATTGTTTTTTCCTTGATTTCATTAGAAAAAGCGTCTCCATTAATGCTTTTGGCATAGATACCAGCTTGAGCTGCCTGGTCTTGAAATGCCATACTATTATACCAACCTGGAGTAGCTGTTTTACCCTCTGATGGTGGTTTTTCAAAAAACACGCCAATGGTTGCTGCACCAGAACCAAAAGCAGCTGTAATTCTGGAAGCCAATCCAAAACCAGTGGAAGCACCAATTACAAGTACTTTTTGTGGTCCGTCAATAGCTCCTTTTGATTTGACATAATTGATTTGATTAATAATGTTTTGCTCACAACCCAAAGGGTGAGACGTTAAACATATAAATCCACGCATTCTGGGTGCAATGACCATAATATTCTATTCAATTGTAAATTAATTTCACGGAAAGGGGAAACCTGTGTTTAACCATCCGATTTTCAAAACCTTAGCAAAAATAGCAGAATTAACCGCAGGTATCTTTCAAATTAATAGCTTGTGCATAATGTTTCAAATGCAGTTAAGAAAATTGCCGCTCCGCTTATTTAGCAGGAGTAAGAACAATATTCCTAAACTCTATGGGACCATGGTCACCTTGAATCATAATGGGCCCGGGTGCTCCTTCTTTACTATCAATGGCACCTCCAGTAATTCCAGGTATGGTAGCCAAACTAATCACAGTTTTACCATTTGCTACTACGGTAACTATTCTCCCCACTAAGGTAATATCATAAGTCTGCCATTCGCCTGGGTCTTTGGCAACCATTTCATTGGCTGGTAAAAATCCATAAATAGCGCTAAACTCATCATTCCAGGGTTCCATTCCCTTGCTATCAACTATTTGCACTTCATATCGCCCACGCAAATAAACGCCACTATTACTTCCTTTTGGATAACGGAATTCTACGTGCAATTTAAAATCGTCAAAAGTCTTTTTGGTCATCAAATTAGAACCAGATTTGGCACTAGACAATACACCATTGGTTACGGTCCATTGATTGTCTCCCATGGCAATCCATTCGTTCATATCTGACTTGCCAATCAAGCTAATAGGAGTACCCCATTGAACTACTGTTTCTCTTTTTAAAGAGGGGGCTTTGACACCTGTAAATGGATATTTTTTTCCATCGGTATAGACCATGGTTCCTTTTAAATGGTCTCCTTCAAATTCTCCTTCAAATTCCATATTAGCATTACCGGGTTCCCATTGTGGTGGAATAGAGAAACTAAAATGATTTTTTACAAATTTAATTTCGGCAACAGGTCTTGCACTTCCAAAAGCATATACAAACCTACCAATAAAAGTATGTGTTCCCGAATGTTGTACTTCTAACCAAGAGGGCAATTGTTTGCCATCTTTTTCAATGGTCAAATCCCACCTGCCTTGCATGGCTGTTCCGTCTGCTGAAAAATTTGCAGCAGCGCTAAAACTGTAAGTGCTTAGTAATAGAATAGCCAAAAAGCTATTCATCATTCGTTGTAGATTCTTTTTTTTCATGGCTTTTAGTTTAATAAAATGCAATCGTTATGAGAATAGTTTAATTTCTGCAAAATGTTATCAATTTGAAACGGCTTCCCTTTGCTTTAAAATATTTTCGGCAATCAACAAATCTACCGGTCTTGTAATTTTAATATTGTTATAATCCCCGTCTATCAAGTGTACCATTTTTCCAGAGGCTTCTAGTACGGTGGCTTCATCTGTAAATAATTCTGAATAAGCTGTCTCAAAAGCGGGAAGTAATAAACTTGTTTGAAAGGTTTGTGGTGTCTGTATTATTCTAACCAAGTTTCTATCTGCAACTTGGCTTGAATCACCATTGACAATTCGAATACTATCTGTTGCAGCTACAGCAGGAATGGCTGAACCAACGGCTACTGCTTGATCATAACAAGTTCTGATTAAATTTTCTGTTAACAAACAACGAACGCCATCGTGTACAAAAACAATGCCTGGCTCTTTAATACAATTTAATCCATTTTGAACAGAATGAAATCTTGTTGCACCGCCGGTTACAAACTGAAGATCAATTGATGCATCTAGTTCTTTCAAAAGTTCTTGACCTTCCTTTAAAAAGTTCTTTGGTAGTACCAATAAAATTTTGATATCGGGATAGGTTTTATAAAACTGATAAACAGTGTAATACAAAATGGATTTCCCTCTTAGCAGCAAAAACTGTTTGGGTTTATCTGCGCCCATCCTCAACCCTGATCCACCCGCTACAATTACTGCATATTTTTGCATGTTAACCAATTTGTACAATAGAAATGATTATCCCAAAATGGCTTGAGACTCTTTCAATAATAATTCCAAATTAATGGCTGCAGTACCAACTTCTTCACAAACCAATCCACCTGCAATATTAGCCATTTCTGCAGCCAAATGCATGTCTTTGGTAATGGCATAAACCATAGATGCCACTGCAATCACTGTATCACCTGCTCCGCTTACATCCGCTATATTTCTAACATGGGTTGGGATAATTTTGGCTTCATTATTTACTTGATAAAATACCCCTTTTTCAGATAATGTAATTAGAGAAATACTATGCTTCAAATGCTGTTCTAATGCTTGATGCACTAATTGCATTTGTGAAAGATCAACTTGTTCAAGACTAAGATTCAACCCTTCTTTTACTTCTTTCAAATTGGGTTTAAAAATGTCCACACCCTCAAAAGCAAGAAAATTCTTTTTCTTTGGATCTACGGTAGTCACTACACCATACTCTTTGCAAAGAGCAATCACCGCTTTAATAGAACTAGCGGT
Source organism: Chitinophaga pinensis (assembly GCA_943372255.1). Taxonomy (GTDB): domain Bacteria; phylum Bacteroidota; class Bacteroidia; order Chitinophagales; family Chitinophagaceae; genus Sediminibacterium; species Sediminibacterium pinensis_M. The sequence continues at coordinate 4,386 of CALRXZ020000076.1, read as the reverse complement.
TAAAACACCCTTATTATAATCTTCGAAAATTAGAACATCTGGTTTTTCAGTTTGAAACTGTTCTTTGATCTTGAGCAATAAAACGGCCTCTGTAGTAGCACTAATATCAGAAGTGATTTCAGCGTCTAGACGCATCATTTGTTGATTCCTACTCATTACCCTAGTCTTGTTAGTAGTTATCCTATCTGCGCTTGTCAAAATCATGGAAGTATTGATACCATGTGATGATAATAAAGCGCATAGATTTCTACCATCTGCATCATCTCCAATCATAGAAATAATACTAGTAGTAGCACCTAATGATGCCGCATTCAATGCCACATTTGCTGCCCCACCTACGCGATATTCCATTTTTTGTAACGTCACAACAGGTACAGGTGCTTCAGGCGATATTCTATCGGTTGTTCCCCACCAATAAGTATCCAACATTACGTCACCAATGATGGTTACTTTTAAATTTTTGAACTCCTCAAATAAACCGTTGATATCAGTGTGAGACATGTTATTCAGCTCTTTTTTGATTGTTTACAGCCAGATAGTACAAAGGTACTCCTATGGCGGTAATACCCAAACCCCAAAGAGAATAAGTGGGAGATGTCCATACTAAACCAATGCAGAATATAGTAGCCATGATAATATAAATCAATGGTAATATAGGATATCCAAAAGCTTTATAAGGCCTAGGTGCATCTGGCAATTTTTTCCTAAGAATAAAAATGCCGATAATGGTTAATACATAGAAGATGACCACTACAAAAGAAACCATGGTTAATAGGTCACCATATTTACCACTCAAGCAAAGCAGGCTGGCTACAAAACATTGAATCCACAAAGCGTATTCAGGAACAGCATTTTTATTTAGTTCGCCAGTCTTTTTAAAGAATAATCCATCCTTTGCCATGGTATAATATACCCTTGCTCCTGCTAAGATTAAACCATTGTTACATCCAAAAGTAGAGATCATAATCATTACCGCAATTACAATGGTACCAGCATTGCCAAAAATGGCATTAGCCGCTACTACCGCTACACGATCATTTTCTGCATAAGCAATCTGTTGTAAAGGCAATACATGCAAATACATCAAATTGGCAGTTACATAAATCAAGGTGACAATCAAAGTTCCCAGAAACAAACTAAGTCCAATATTGCGCTGAGGATTTTTAATTTCACCTGCAATAAAAGTGACGTTATTCCAAGAATCAGAACTGAAAATAGAACCTACCATGGCTGCCGCGATGGCTCCTATTAATACCGCTCCTGAAATGGGATGCCAACCCGTTGGTTGCAATATTCCAGAAGCATCTTTGGCACCAAGGTCTTGAACAGCTGTTAATCCTGTGGCCCAGTTTTCATTCCAAAAACTTTGTTTTGACAATAGAAAACCAAATACAATTAAACCAAATAAAGAAACCAGTTTGGTAACAGTAAAAGTAGATTGGATAATCTTCCCCCCCTTCACTCCTCTGGTGTTGGTATAAGTAAGAAAGACAATTAATGCTATAGCTAATAACTGTGCAGCTGATACTTTTAAAAAGCCCAAATCAAGCAAGATATTGCCTTCCCCTACTGATGGTATCAAGTAAGCGGTAAACCTGCTAAAAGCCACCCCTACGGCTGCTATTGTAGCAGTTTGAATAACAGAAAAGAAACTCCAACCAAATAGAAAGCCTACCAATGGATTATAGGCTTCTTTCAAGTATACATATTGTCCACCAGCTTTGGGATACATGGCACTTAATTCACCATAACTCACAGCAGCGGTAATTGTCATAAATCCGGTAATCAACCAGACTACAACCAACCATCCAGCACTACCCACATTTCTGGTAATATCTGCACTCACTATAAAAATACCGGAACCAATCATGCCACCTGCCACAATCATAGTGGCGTCAAATAGACCAAGGGTAGGTTTGAAGCTGCTGTTTGTACTCATAAAAAAATCCCGCTTTTAATAACGGGATTTGAAGATAATAAATATGATTGAAGTTCTTACTTCTTCTTGGCTTGGGCATTTAATCCCAAAATCAAGTCACTGGTAATATTGTAAGCAGTATCTTTTAAATAGATCAAGTCTGGAGAACCAGTAAATACATAGGCATAACCCTTGTCTTTATTGTATTCTTTCAAATAGTCTTCAATACGCTTTTTTACTTCTTGCAAACGTTTAAAGCTTTCATTTTGCAATTCTTGGTTCAACATTTGTTCTTTGTTTTGGAAAGTTTTTTCCATTTGACCCAATTCCTGTTGCTTGGCGGCTAATTCTGCCTGTGTCATAGACTGGGCATTCTTTTGCAACTCTTGGTACTTAGCAACAAACGTGTTTTTCATTTCACCTAATTGTCTTCCATTATCTTGATCCTTGGCACGCAAAATATTACGCACTTCTTTGAAATACTCATAATGATTTTCAATAGAATCCATTTCAAAATAGGCTATTTTAAAACTACCAGGTGCTGCTGCCACAGCACTATTGGTTCCTGCAGAAGATTTTTTGTTGGAAAACTGAAGATAAAAAAGCACGGCTACGGCAAGTACCAATGCAATATTTAATCCTGTTGTAAAATTTTTCATGGCTGCTTTTTGAAGTTATTTGAACCTGTTTAAAAGGTTATTCCTTTCTAAACAAAATAAAAGTAGGAAGTTTTTACACTTCCTACTTTTCATTGGTATGATTTAACAGAAATAAGGCTTATTCTTCCTCGTCAAAGCTCATCGCTTCGCGAGTTGTGGCCAATACTTCGTATTCTTCTTTGCTACCTACAATCATGTTCTCGAACTCTTTTTGTCCAGAACCTGCAGGAATCAAGTGACCGGTAATCACATTTTCTTTCAATCCCAACATGCTGTCCATTTTGCCTTGAATAGCAGCTTGGCTCAACACTTTGGTTGTTTCTTGGAATGACGCAGCTGAGATCCAGCTTTGAACACCCAATGAAGCTTTTGTGATACCCAACAATACTGGTGTTGCAGTTGCTGGTTTAGCATCGCGTACTTCTACTAGTTTCTTGTCACTTCTACGTAAGATGGAATTTTCCTCCCTGAACTCACGTACAGTAACAATTTGACCAGCTTTGAACTTGCTGCTTTCTCCTGCATCTGTAACTACTTTCTTGTCATAGATACGATCATTCTCTTCAATAAAGTCAAACCTGTCTTCCAGATCTTCCTCTAAGAATTTGGTATCCCCAGCGTCAACAATCTCCACCTTCTTCATCATCTGGCGAACAATTACTTCTACGTGCTTATCATTGATTCTTACACCCTGCAAACGGTATACTTCTTGAATTTCGTTTACAACGTATTCTTGAACAGCAAATGGACCTTTAATAGCTAGAATATCTGCAGGTGCAATTTGACCATCAGACATTGGAGTACCAGCTTTTACAAAGTCACCATCTTGCACCAGAATCTGGCGTGTCAATGGAACCAAGTATTTCTTCACCATGCCGTCTCTAGATTCAACAATGATTTCACGGTTACCACGCTTCACATTACCAAATGCAACCACACCATCAATTTCGCAAACAATGGCTGGGTTACCTGGGTTACGTGCTTCAAAGAGTTCAGTTACACGTGGTAGACCTCCTGTGATATCTCTAAGCTTACCTAGGATACGAGGAATCTTCACCAATACCTGACCTGCTTTAACGTCGTCACCTTCTTCAATTCCAATATGTGATCCAACTGGTAAGTTATAGTGCTTGGCTTCTTTGCCACCTTCTACAATAATGGTTGGAATCTTTGTTTTGTCTTTGGTCTCAATTACCACTTTTTCTCTGTGACCAGTTTGTTCATCAGCTTCATCGCGGTAAGTAACACCATCAATTACATCAGAGAACTTAATAGAACCATTTACTTCAGCAACAATAACGTTGTTAAATGGATCCCATGTACAAATAACGTCTCCTTTTTTAACTTGCTGACCGTCTTTCACATTCAATGTAGCTCCATAAGGAACGTTATTGGTAATCATCAAACGATCATTCTTCACATCCATGATACGAACCTCACCAGTACGTCCAATAACAATGCGTATTTTGTTGCCTTCATTGTTTAGGGCATCTACTGTACGTAAACCATCAAATTGAATAGTTCCATCAAACTTAGCGTTCAAAGTAGATTCAATATTAGAAGATCCCGCAACACCACCCACGTGGAAAGTACGCAAGGTTAACTGAGTACCAGGCTCACCAATGGATTGGGCAGCAATAATACCCACTGCGTCACCGCGTTGAGCAATATAGCCAGTTGCTAAATTCTTACCATAACATTTTACACAAACACCACGCTTGTCTTCACAAGTCAATACAGACCTGATTTCAACAGTTTCAATACCGCTGTCTTCAATTTGTTGAGCAACGTCATGAGAGATTTCTTCAC
>CALRXZ020000075.1:0-18563 GCA_943372255.1 Chitinophaga pinensis | reverse complement strand
AAGAGTGAAGAGTGAAGAGTGAAGAGTGAAGAGTGAAGAGTGAAGAGTGAAGAGTGAAGAGTGAAGAGTGAAGAGTGAAGAGTGAAGAAGGAAGAAGGAAGAAGGAGGGTATTTATCATAAACAACAAAAGCGCCTCTATGGGGCGCTTTTGTTGTTAAGTTAGCTCAGTTTTAGTGAGAATTTATTCTATCTTTTTAATATCGCCGCTGCCGGCTACTTTTTGTTTGATGCTTGGATTGCCTTTATAGTAAACCGTACCTGATCCGGCAATATGTATGTCTAATGTGGTAGAAGTAAACAGTTTTACATCGCCCTGACCAGCAATTCTTACTGTAGCATTTTCTGCCATCAAACCCTCTGTTAAATAATCACCAGATCCAGCAATTTTAATGGTTTCGTCCTTGGTTTCTCCTGATAAACTTATAGAACCACTACCTGCAATATCGGCTTCAATTTTAGGTGTGTTTACTTCCAGCTTAATATCGCCGGAACCGGCAATTTTCAATACCAATTTTTCTGAACCGGTGAATTTACCTTGGCCAATAATATTTCCAGTACCCGCCAATTGAATATTTTCCAAAGTTGGAGTAGTCACTTTAATTTTAATTCCCTCTGTACTATTATAAGTCAAATGATCTTTTGACTTAACCACTAAAAAACCATCATGCTCTTCCGTAATAATATATGGGAGAATATTGTCATCTCCTACAACTTCTACCTTGGTTTGAGTACCAGGTGTCAATTCAACGTCAAAACTACCTGCCAATTTAATCTTGGTAGCTTTTCCAATATTTCTTGATTGCGTAGTTATATTACCATTACCTTCTATATGTTTATAACCAAACATGCGGCAAGAGCTTAAAAGGACCAGAACGGCAAAGACAGCTGTAATTTGTTTCATTTGTTAGTTTTGTACTGCCAAGGTAGACAAAAGCCTTTGCCGAGGCAACCCGTATTTAAATTTACTTTACCATTTATCCGCTTTCAGCACCACAGAAATTTCTGTTACCTTCGCAACCATGACAGAAAAGATATTAATCCTAGATTTTGGTAGTCAGTACACCCAGTTAATTGCCCGTGCGGTACGCGAAGCCAATGTATATTGTGAAATCATTCCTTTTCATAAATCCTTTGAATTTGAACCAGGATTAAAAGGGATTATCCTCAGTGGTTCTCCTTTTAGTGTGAATGAGCCAAATGCTCCAACAGTTGACATTCCGTCTTTTGTAGCAAAATTGCCTGTTTTAGGTGTTTGTTACGGAGCACAATTAACCGCTAAAGAATATGGCGGCAAAGTGGACAAGTCAAATAAAAGAGAATATGGTAGGGCCAAAATGCAGGTAGTCAAATCTGATACCCTGTTAAATGGCATTACAGAAAATACACAGGTTTGGATGAGTCATAGCGATTCTATAGTTGCTTTGCCTGAACATTTTGAAATATTGGCAACCACAGAAAGTATTCCTATTGCTGCTTTTAAAAAAACTTCTACTGATTCACAACCCTTGTATGGTTTACAATTTCACCCAGAAGTATACCATAGCACAGAGGGCAAGACCATTATCAAAAACTTCTTGAATAATATTTGCGGTTGCACTTCAGATTGGACACCTGCACATTTTATTAGTCAGACTGTTGCCGAATTAAAAGAAAAAATTGGAGACCGTAAAGTAATCATGGCCCTTAGTGGTGGCGTTGATAGTACAGTTGCTGCAACCCTGATAAGCAAAGCTATTGGCAATAATCTTTTTGGGATTTTTGTAGACAATGGTGTATTACGAAAAGGGGAGTTTGAACAAGTATTGGAAACCTATCACCAAATTGGATTGAATGTAAAAGGGGTTGATGCAAAAGACCATTTTTACAAAGCCCTAGCTGGCAAATCTGACCCCGAAGAAAAACGCAAAATCATTGGTAAGGGCTTTATTGACATATTTGACCAGGAAGCCAAAATCCTAACTGGCATTGAAATGTTGGCACAGGGAACCATTTATCCAGATGTAATTGAAAGCGTTAGTGTTCATGGACCTTCTCAAACCATCAAGTCTCACCATAATGTGGGTGGATTACCAGACAGTATGAAACTAGCATTGGTAGAACCTTTAAGATCACTATTTAAAGATGAAGTAAGAAGGGTTGGTTTGGAATTAGGCATACCTGCCGATATGATTAACAGACACCCTTTTCCAGGACCAGGTTTGGCCATTAGAATCTTGGGAGAAATTACAGAAGAAAAAGTGGCTTTATTACAAGCCGCAGACGATATCTATATTTCTGGATTAAAAAAACACGGTTTGTATAGTGCCGTTTGGCAGGCTGGAACCATTTTACTTCCTGTTAAATCAGTGGGTGTGATGGGTGATGAAAGAACTTATGAGTTTACTGTAGCCTTAAGGGCTGTAACTTCTGTAGATGGCATGACTGCTGATTGGGCACATTTGCCTTATGAATTTCTGGCCGATATTTCAAATGAGATCATCAACAATGTACGTGGCATTAACCGCGTAGTTTATGATATCAGCAGCAAACCGCCTGCTACCATTGAATGGGAGTAAACAACTAATAGAACGAAATGAAAGGCTCAATTATAGTATTGCTGTTGGTTTTGGTTAGTTTTTTATCTATCCAGGAACTGCGTGCCCAAGAAGCACCCATTAAAATAGCGGTATTTGCACCTATCTATTTGGATTCAGCTTTTAATGGCAATAATTTCAAATTGGGTAATACCAATTTGCCAAAATACCTTTTACCAGGATTAGAATTTTACAATGGCGTTATGATGGCCATTGATTCATTGAATGCAGAGGGAGTGAATGCAGAAGTACTCATCTATGATAGCAAACAAAGTGAATCAGCCATTCAAGAGATTTTGTCCAAGCCAGAATTAGCTGGTGTTTCATTGATTATTGCTTCTTTCAACAACCGCAATGAAATCAAACCGCTTGCTGATTTTGCCCTAAGTAGAAAAATAGCCCTAATTTCTGAAACATATCCTAATGATGGGGGGGTTACTGAGAATCCTTATTTTGTTTTGATTAATTCTACTTTGAGAACTCATATTGACGCATTATACAAATACTTACAGCGTTTTCATAGCACGGATAATATAATCTGGATCAAACGCAAAGGTGCTCTTGAAGACATGATTCAAGGTTTTTATACTGAGCTTCAAAAGAAAACGCCTTCCCTAGCACTGAGAGTGAAAACAGTAGAAATGGTTGATAGTCTAAATCAACAAACACTATTAACAAGTTTGGATAGTAATCGCAACAATGTTTTGATATGTGGGAGTCTGAATGAACCTTTTGGTACTGCCATAGTTAAAACTTTGGCTGATAACAAAGACTACAAAGGAACTGTGATTGGTATGCCCACCTGGGATGGCTTTAAAGATTTAGCAAAGCCTGAATACAAAGGCATAGAAATCATTTACAGCAGCCCTTATCATTTTCCTAGAACGGATAAGATTGCCATTTCCATTAGCAATAAATATAGAAACAAGTTTCAAGCAAGACCAAGTGACCAAGTATTTAAGGGCTTTGAATCTATGTACCATTTTTCAAAATTGCTCATCAAACACAAGGAAGCATTTCTGAATAATTTGTCAAACAAGTCTTTCAAAGTCTTTAATGAATTCGATATTCAACCCATTAGATTCAAAAGGGACAATCCCATTCCAGACTATTTAGAGAACAAGAAAATTTATATCCTAAAAAAACTAGACGGTCAGGTAAAACCCGTTTTCTGATGAGGCGTACGATTATCTTTCCTTTCCTTTTCTTCACTTTTCACTCTTCACTTCTCATTTAATTCACTTTCTTCCCCCCATTCTTCACTCTTCATTCTTCACTTTCTTCCCCCTCTTCACCCTTAACTCTTAATTCTTCACTTTCTTCTTCATCCGTTAAAGTTTCGTAACTTTAAAGAACAATCCACATTATGGAAAAGTCACCTAATTTATGGGAATTCTTAGAAGAGAATAAAGCCCAGATTAACGAGTACATAGAACTGAGGATTCAATTGTTCTCCTTGCAATTTATTCGCAAAAGTTCCACCATTGCAGGCATGTTAATTTGGCTCATAGTGTTGGGTGCAATGGCTTTTATGATAAGCATTTTTGCTGGCCTCACTTTGGGCTGGTGGCTATCTGGCATTTTCAATAGTCCTGTCATTGGATTTGGTTTAACTACCTTGATGTTAGGGCTAATTACCTTGGTGCTGGTGTTACTTAGAAAACAATTATTCATTCATCCCATTATCCGGATCATTATCAGGGAACAAACCAAAGATTATGAAGCAGACTGAGATCAAAGACTTAGCCAGTTTGGATAAACAAATTGGTTTGTTAGAACAGAAGAAAATGATTCTGGAAGAACGCTTGTCCAATAACTGGTCCTATTTAAAATCGGATTATGGTACAATGATCAGAAAAACGGTATTCAAGGATATGCAAGAAGAAGGCCGTGGAAGTTTCTTCTACTGGTTATTCAAAGTGCCGGAATTTCAAAGTAGCATTGGCAGAACTGCTGAAAAACTGACCATTAAATTGGAAAACCTATTGGGTAAGTGGATTGACAAGATTGCAGACTAGCAAACCCAAGCTATTATTGGTGTTATAGAACCTATTGAGCCAACATTTGTTGTTTATGTTATGAAGTGGGATGTACACGCCAAAAAAGGAATCAGTTTATTGGTTTTGATGGGCTTATTTGGTCTTTGGATGCTACTGCTATCCGCAAGTTCTGATCCAGGTGACAAACCGCAATTTATCCCTCCAAGTATTCAAAGAGGAGGAGACGCTCAAAAGGGTTATCAATACTTAATTACAGGTGATTATTTGAAAAGTGGACTGCCCTATGGCTATTTCAACCTACTAAACGGCAAGGACAAACACAATTATCTCAATAGAACTGGAAAAAATGCTACAGTACCGCATGGCTACAATGTCATCAGAAATGAAAAAGGCATTGATGTAGTAGTACCTACTTGTTTGCAATGTCATGCACAGGTACTCAATGATAGTTTGGTAGTGGGTTTGGGAAATACATTGCTTGACTTTAGCAATATTGGACACGGAAGTAATTTGTTGAGGAAACTGGTAACTGGTTTTATGCAAACTGTTTCTCCTGCACAATATGATGCTAGCAAGGATTTGATCCGTTCTATGGGCACTATTGCTCCCATGATGGAAACAGAAGTAAGAGGGGTTAATGCTGCTGATAGATTGGCCACTTTACTAGTAGCACACCGAGACCCCGTAACACTAGAATGGAAAAATGAGCCCATCTTAGACATTCCCAATGAAGTAATTCCTACAGACGTTCCAGCTTGGTGGTTATTGAAAAAGAAAAACGCCATGTTTTACAATGGTTTTGGCAGGGGCGATTTTGGAAAATTCTTAATGCTCAGTAATATCCTCACCGTAAAAGACACAGCAGAAGCCAGAGAAGTCTTTAGTCATTTTGGCGATGTACTTGCCTATATTAAATTTATTAAAGCCCCTAAATACCCCTATCCTATTGATCCCATTTTGTCTGAAACTGGAAAAACCATTTTCACTGACCATTGCAGCAAGTGTCATGGCAGTTATGGAAATGAAGAAACTTATCCCAACCTCCTCATTCCGGCTTCCATTATTCAAACAGATTCTTTGCTTTATAAGGCCAATCACCAAAATCCACAGTTTATAGCCTGGTTTAATAAAAGTTGGTTTGCCAAGGGCGATTTACCAGCCAAACTAGAACCAGCAAACGGTTATATGGCACCACCCTTAGATGGTGTTTGGGCAACTGCTCCCTATTTACACAATGGCTCTGTACCTACCATTGAAGCCGTTTTAAATAGCAATATTAGACCAACCTATTGGAAAAGAGATTTTAATCATCCGGTTTATAATACCAAATCTCTTGGTTGGGAATTTAAGAATGCTGAAAAGCCCGATGGCAAGAAAACCTACAATACCAAATTGCCCGGCTATAGTAATTCAGGACATTATTTTGGCAATAAATTATCTGATCAAGAAAGAAAAGCCTTGTTAGAATACCTGAAAACTTTGTAGCTTGAAAACGATGCTTCAAGAATCGAAAGGATATGGTATTATAAAAGAATGGCTGGAGAAAAAAGACTTCCATCCTTTTGAATTTCAGGAGCAAACTTGGGAGCAGATCATGCAAGGTGGATCTGGCTTGGTAAATGCACCAACGGGTTGTGGCAAAACCTTTTCGGTATTTCTTGGAACCCTGATTCAATACATTAACCAACATCCCAATCAGTATCAATCAAAAGCTCCGGGGCATTTGCAACTCTTATGGATTACACCACTTAGGGCATTGGCCAAAGATATTGGCAGGGCCATGGAAGCGGTCTTAACCGAATTAGAAATCCCCTGGACAGTTGGAATTCGCAATGGAGACACCAGTACTAGTGAAAGACAAAAACAGAAAAGAAAGGTTCCAGAAGTTTTAATCATTACCCCAGAAAGCCTTCACTTATTATTGGCGCAAAAAGATTGTAGCACTGTGTTTGCTCATTTGCAATGGGTGGCTGTAGATGAATGGCATGAACTAATGGGCAGCAAAAGAGGCGTACAAGTAGAACTAGCTATCACTAGGCTAATTGGCATGCAAACAAAACAAACCATTTGCCTTTGGGGCATTTCAGCCACTATTGGAAACTTAAGTGAAGCCAAAGAAGTATTACTAGCACCTTTGCAAAAAACTGGTTGCATTATTAGAGCGGTGATAGATAAAAAAATAGAAGTTCATTCCATTATCCCAGACGAAATTTCAGAATATCCATGGGCTGGTCATTTAGGTATTAAGCTTGCCGAGAAACTCATTCCAATCATTGAAGTCAGCAATAGTACTTTAATCTTCATCAATACAAGGGGAATGAGTGAGACATGGTATCAAACCATTTTACAAGTAGCTCCACAATTGGCAGGAGCCATTGCCCTACACCATGGAAGTATTGAGCCGGAGTTAAGGGCATGGGTAGAAGACGCTTTACACGCACAAAAACTCAAGGCTGTAGTATGTACAGCCAGTTTAGATTTAGGCGTAGACTTTAGACCTGTTGATACAGTGATTCAAGTAGGATCGCCAAAAGGAGTAGCCCGATTTTTGCAACGTGCAGGAAGAAGCGGTCATGGACCCGGTGAAATTAGCAAGCTCTATTTTTTACCAACGCATTCCCTAGAATTGGTAGAAGCCGCTGCCCTTAAACAGGCCATTATAGAAAACAAAATTGAAAGCAAGGACCCAATGTTGCTTTGCTTTGACGTGCTTATCCAATACCTCTGTACACTTGCTGTTGGTGAAGGATTTGATGCCAATACTATTTTAAAAGAAATCAAAACCAGTTATTGCTTTGCCGATATTGAAATGGAAGAATGGTCAGAAATCTTACTACATATTACACAAGGTGGAATTGCATTAAACCAATATGATGAATACCACAAAGTAGTGGTGGAGCAAGGTTTGTACAAAGTGACAAGTAGAAAAATAGCCATGCGTCACCGTATGCATATTGGCACAATTGTAAGTGATGCCATGTTAAAAGTAAAATTCCTTGGTGGTGGTTATGTTGGGGTTATTGAGGAATATTTTATTAGTCGATTAGATCCGGGAGTTGTATTCACTTTGGCAGGAAGAAATCTGGAATTGGTCATGATCAAAGACATGGATGTACTAGTCCGAAAATCAAATGCCAAAAAATCCATTGTACCTTCTTGGAATGGGGGGCGCATGAGCCTAACAGCTAATCTTGGTGCTATTTTAAGAGAAACCTTTAATAAGGCCTTGGTAGATGAATCAAGTATAGAAATTAGAAGCCTTAGGCATTTGTTTCAAACCCAAGCTAAACTTTCAAAAATTCCGAGAGACAATGAATTGCTCATTGAACAAATTGAATCAAAAGATGGATTCCATTTATTGGTCTATCCATTTGAGGGCAGACAGGTTCATGAAGCCATGAGTGCTATACTGGCTTATAGAATTGCACAGATCATTCCCATTAGTTTTTCCATTGCCATGAATGACTATGGATTTGAGCTTCTAAGCGACCAACCCATTCCTGTAGACGACAGCAATGTTCAGGAACTATTCAACACAGAAAATCTCTTTGCCGATATTCAGAAAAGCATCAATAGTGCAGAAATGTCTAAAAGAAAATTCAGAGATATAGCAGTTATTGGCGGACTCATATTTCAAGGATTTCCTGGGGAACACAAAAAAGCCAGACACTTACAATCTTCTGCAGCCCTTTTATACAAGGTCTTTGAAGAATATGAACCCAACAATATTCTCTTCCGCCAAGCTTTTAGGGAGTTGATGGAACAGCAAATGGAGGAACACAGGCTTAGGACAGCGCTTGATAGAATGTATCATAGCAAGATTTTGGTTTGCTTTCCAAAACAGCTCACTCCACTTGCTTTTCCAATTGTAGTTGACGGTTTAAATAGAAATAGTTTGAGTAGTGAAAAATTGGAAGATCGTGTTAGGAAAATGCAGCACCAACTTAGTAAATCCTAATGCATCTTTGTGCAGCAAATGAACGCGCCTATTTTATATCAGATTCAAGACCAACAATGTTGGCTAAGTGCAGAAAGGGCCATATTTTGGGAGAATCAATCTACCCTCATTTTATCTGACACGCATTTTGGCAAAACCGGTCATTTTAGAAAAAATGGAATTGGAGTACCACAGGCCGTTTTCCAAGAAGACTTACAAAGAATGATTGATCTTATCAGCTTTTTTAAACCAACAAAATTGGTGGTAGTTGGTGATCTTTTTCATAGTGCTGCCAATTTAGAATTGAATTTATTTGCCAAGTGGAGAAGCGATTTTACTCAATTAGAAATGATTTTGGTAAAGGGCAATCATGATATTTTAGCGGATCAATGGTACCAAGAGCATCAGATTAACGTTCAAAAAGGCATCTTCCAATTAGGTCCATTTCAATTTGTACATGAACCAATAAATAGTTCAGACAGCCAAGAACCAGCATTTTTATTTTCAGGACATTTACATCCCGGTGTAAGCCTTTCAGGCATGGGTAAACAAAACCTTCATTTTCCCTGTTTTTATTTTAGTAAAACATCCTGTATTCTTCCTGCATTTAGTAGATTTAGCGGAACAGCAACCGTGAAAAAGAAAAAAGACAATACCATTTTTGCCATTGTGAATCAGCAACTCATTGAAATAACTAGATAAGATGCTGAAAATAGCCTTCCATCCATGTTATGCCCATTCCTTGCCAGAAGGTCATAGATTTCCCATGCTCAAATATGAGTTGATTCCAGAGCAATTATTGTATGAGGGCTGTATTGTACCAGAAAATTTATTTGAACCCAATTACTGCCCTGATGAAATATTATTATGGACGCATGATGCAGATTATTTGCAAAAATTACATGGTCAAGGACTAAGTGCTTCCGAACAAAGAAAAATTGGTTTCCCTCAATCAGCTGAACTAACGCAACGTGAATTGATGATTACAAAGGGAACCATGGATTGCTGCCTGTATGCTCAGGAACATGGCATTGCACTGAATGTAGCAGGAGGCACACATCACGCTTTTGCAGATAGAGGAGAAGGATTTTGTTTGTTGAATGATATGGCTGTTGCTTCTAATTGGCTATTAAAAAAGGGATTGGCCAAACAAATTTTAATCATTGATTTAGACGTGCATCAAGGCAATGGTACGGCTAAAATTTTTGAATCCGAAAATCGGGTATTTACTTTTAGTATGCATGGCGCGCACAATTATCCTTTTCACAAAGAACAATCCAATTTGGATATTCCACTTATTGATGGCACAAATACAGAAACTTATTTGGGCTTGCTAGAACAGCAGCTTCCAAAAATATTGGAAGAAGTGAAACCCGATTTTGCGTTTTATCTTTCAGGAGTAGACATCTTAGAAACAGACAAATTTGGCAAATTAAAAGTAAGCATGGAAGGTTGTAAACAAAGGGACGCTTTTGTTTTTGAATCCCTGAAAGAAAAAGCCATTCCTGTAACTGTGGCCATGGGTGGGGGATATTCTCCTGATGTAAAAACAATTGTTGAAGCACATTGCAATACGTTTAGACTGGCAAAAGACCTTTTTCTAATACTATTAATCATTTGCTCTTGCTTTTTCAATTTGAGCGCTCAGGCACAATTTAGTATGCGGGGCATAGTACTTGATTCTATTAGTAAACAACCATTGGCTGGGATTAATTTGTTTTTGAGTCATACTTCTATTGGTACTACCACAGACCAAACTGGTCATTTTATTTTGGATAGAATTCCTCAAGGAAAATTTGAATTGGTTATCTCCTCTTTAAACTATGAGACAAGAACTATTTCTATTAATACAGGCCATTTACCTGAATCCATACAACTATTGCTTAAACCAACTGCTAATGAACTACAGGAAGTAATTGTAGAACCATATGACGAAGATGGTTGGGATAGATGGGGCAGGTATTTTAATGCGCATTTTATTGGCAATAGTGCCCTTGCTGCAGATTGCAAACTCATGAATCCAGATGTTGTCAAATTTAGATATAGCAGAAAGAACAATACCATTCGGGCATTTTCTCGCGAAAAACTAATATTTGACAACAAGGCATTGGGTTATAGAATTCAATATTTACTAACCAAGTTTGAATACAATTTAGTGGAACGTAGTTTTTATTATAGTGGCTATCCCCAATTTGAAGAAATGCAGCCAAAGAATCCTGATGAAAAAAAGCGATGGGATAAAAAAAGAAAAGATGCATATCAAGGATCTATTATGCATTTCATGCGTGCCCTTTATAATGACCAATTGGAAAAGGAGGGATTTGAAATTCATCCAGCAATGAAAGTAGATTATGCTGAATATAAACGGGCTTCCAGTCTTTTTAAAGCATATTCAAAAGCCATTAAAAACAAGGAACAAATTACCATTCCAAAAGACAGTTTGGAATATTATAAAAAGGCCAGCAAATTAAGCGCAAATGAAAATAGCGTAATGCTAGATCAAGTTTTAACAAAAGATGATATAGTGGCACCTATTGATACCAGCATTGATGCCACGGCTCAATTCATGGGCTTTGTAGGTTGGTTGAGGGTTATCTATCAACACAAAAGAGACCCAATAGAATACGCTAGGATTACCTTAAAAAGAATTGACCGAATTAATTCCGATATCAATTTACCCAACAAAATTGGACTCTCTATTTATCCCAATGGGACCTATTTTTATGGGTTCAATTTGTTTATTGAAGGATTTTGGTCTTGGTGGGAAAAGATCTCTACCCACTTGCCTACAGATTATCGTCCTGAACTACCTTAGACCTACCCATGCTGCTTTTTCTGCAAACTCAAATAATCAATATAATAGATTAGTCTCAGATTAAATTCATTACCATGGGGTTGTTGAAAAACCTGTGAAAGGTTCTTGGCATATTTATCATATTGTAGACCATTAATGGGAAAATCATTACCCAAGGCATTTTTCCATCCAATGATTAATTTACTGCCATACATAAAGTCCCAAGTATAAAACATATCTAGGTTAAAAGCATTAAAGTTTTGATCTCTCCCATTTTCAAATGCTCTTGGTATATAATTTCCAACATCATCGGTATAAAAGAAATTACTGTATTGCACCTGACTCCAATAATGCCTTGCACGCATTGTCAAATTCATTCTAGCTGTAAAATTATAAATCCCATTGACAATACTAGACACACTTATATTTCTGCGTCTTCCTCCAACAGGTGTTCCATTAGATTCTCTAAATGCATATCCATATTGTCCATTGTCAACTGCCCTAGTAAAGTCTAAGTCTAGGCTAAAGTGCTCATTGAATCTATACCTTGGCCCTATTTGAAAATTGTAGTAATTGTCTTTGGGAAAACCTGGGGCATCGGCGTAGCCCAAAGCATAACGGAAGAAAAATGGTTTTCTACTATCTGTACTACCACTAAGACTTGCGTACCAATAAGGCTCACGTTTCATGACCTTACCCTCTGTTCTCATTTCAAAATAATCCCTTTGCCAATCTGGTTGCACATTCAATCTAATGGTTGCATCCCAGAAATTTCTAAAGAACCAAAAACCACTGGTATTAATCATCAAATTGGAATATTTGAAAGGCTGATACAGATAGGTGGGTAAAACAGAAATGGTATAGTTCTGACTCAAAAATCTTTTGGTGGGGGTAAATACATAATAGCCAAATTTGGCATTGGCTGAAAATTCATTTGGTGCTTGCAAATAGCCTAAGTCATTGGGATCGTATCTATCAGATTCAATATTTGTAGACAATCCATATTGCCAATTACCACTGATCTTTGAAAAACCCATCACTTGTTTAAATCCATCATATTTCTCTAACCCTGTGATGCTGCTATAGCGGCCCATCCACAAAAAATTAAAGCGGTTAGCCTTGTCATATAAGTTTAAGTCTAAGCCACTTACATTGGCATTTCTAGCCCCGCCACTGCGCCAAACATTGGTATTGGTAAAAGTAATAGATGATCTGCCTTTCAAGGCCTGATCAAGTACCAAAATATTATAGTTAGTAAGCGGTTCTGTTTCAATCTTATTTACTTGACCCGTGCCCTTGTTAGCAACTTCGGCGTACATGGGAGCTGTAACTGCATTAAATATACCAATGCCTAATTTGGATTTATTTCTGCCAGAAAACTTAGTGGCATTGTACAATTGTGTAATACCTGGATTGGTTATGATTTCTAAATTAGAATTTGAAGCCACCGCATTATTGACACTTGAATATCCTGCCGGTGTGGCTCCTACCCTTCTTGAATAAAACAAACCAGCTTTATTAAAGAGCTCTAACCCTTCCGTAAAAAAGGGTCTGTTCTCTTGGAATTGCACTTCATAGGGCGTTAGGTTCAAAACCACATTATCAGAAATCACTTGACCAAAATCTGGAATCAATGTGGCATCTAAAGTGAAGCTTTCATTTACCCCATATTTAACATCCATACCTCCATTGCGTAACCAAGTTGTTTTTTTGGAACCATCAGCATAAGGGGTAGTTCTTACTCCAGCTGCCAAATAAGGTAAAAAAGAAAGCCTCAATGGTGGAATAATATGTTCCACGCCTGCTAGACTTCCAAATTGATTAACAAAACCATTTTGGTTGGGATCTACTTTGTTCCAAAATACAGATTCATTGTTTCTTCGGGTATATCGTTGAAAATTGATTCCCCAATCCTGTACTTCCTTCTTGGAAAATCGCAGTGCTGAATAAGGAATTTTCATTTCTACTACCCATCCATCTTTTTGTATGGTTACTTTACTTTCCCAAACCGCGTCCCAACTATAGTCAGACGGTAGCCCAAACTGAGAAACCATATTGGTGACCAATCTTCCATCTGATTGAACATTTCTAGCTGTTACCAAAAACTGAAATCCGTTTTGATTGTCATTGTATGTATCAAAAAAGACACTGAAATAATCTATATCCTGACGCTGTTCTCTATCTCTTGCTGTAAGCTGTTTGCGGATTAATTTGGGATCATCATATAAGTATGCTCCAACATAAATGGCTTGGTCACTGTATAAAATCCGAACCTTGGTGGACTGAGCTGCCATGGCTCCAAAATTGGGGCTATTGACTATAAAGCTATCTGCTACTTGTGCATGTTGCCAAACAGATTCTTCTAAAATTCCATCAATCTTGATGGGTTGATTGATTTTAAGGGCGGACAGGGTTTTCTCTTGGGCATAAAGATTTACCACCAAGATTAGAACGGCCAATAAAGAGAACAATTTTTTCATGCTTGCCGCAAATCTAAAGAATGCCAAGTAATGGATGCTTGAAAATGTATAAATGGCTAAAACAAAAGGCTGCCCATTGTAGACAGCCTCTTTTATAAGATCAACTTTACATATTAATTCAACTTCTTTTTTAGTGTAGTCACCTGCTCTTGCAGATTATTTACCATACCAGCTAATTGGCCCACATCCCATCTTGGACCAAGATTGGCTTTTTGTAGAATATATACTGCCTTCCATACTTCTAACACATCTTCCGCGCTTACATTATATGGTTCATATTGTGGGTTATCGCTGATCAGTGTGAGCTTATTTTTGGCACGATTATTCTTCATGATTCGCTTATAAACCACACCTTCATTCTTAGATAGCACCACATAAGTATTGCTATTTTTCACATCTTCTAAGTCATCTAATCGCTCTCCCACTATGACGCTGCCACTTGGGGTTGGCAACATGGAATCACCAATAATTTCAAAAGCACGGTACTGACCTGGGGCCAACATAGGAAGTGTGAAAGTATTGAGCTCATCCAAAAATTCAGGATCGGCGTAGCCAGATAAATAACCGGCAGCAGCTTTTACAGGAACAAAACTAATAGTAGCTATTTCTGCTTCCATTTTCATCATTCTGCGACGCTCCATATAGTTTCCACCACTATGGGTTACAGAAAGGTCTTTGAATAGAAATTCCTCCAGGCTGATTTTGAAAATACTGCTAATGGCTTCCATGACTTCAAGTCTTGGTTCCGCTCGCTCTTCT
The DNA here is from genome assembly GCA_943372255.1 of Chitinophaga pinensis. Lineage (GTDB taxonomy): Bacteria > Bacteroidota > Bacteroidia > Chitinophagales > Chitinophagaceae > Sediminibacterium > Sediminibacterium pinensis_M. Next base: position 4,019 of record CALRXZ020000075.1, on the reverse strand, counting down.
TCATAAGCTCCAACTAAGGAACGTTTGATTTTTAGCTTGTTGGCAAATTCTTCCTGAGTCCAGCCACGCAACTTGCGCAGGTAGCGTAAATTCTTTCCGGCGTTTGACATAACTAACTGATTTAGCTGCAAAATACTAAACTTTTTAGTTTTTCCAAATTTATTTGCATTTTTTTTCAAATTTCTTTTCTCATTATTCCTTTAGGCAACTTGTTAATAAATCAAAAAATCCATTACGAAAAAGACAATTTGATTTTTGACTTTGAATCACATCTTATCTTGCAGCTATGGCTAAGACTAAAAAGAAAGAACTTCCCGTAATCTTGATTACCAATGATGACGGAGTATCAGCTCCAGGCATTAAGGCACTCACAGAAGCAGTGATGGGACTAGGAAAAATAGTAGTGGTTGCACCAGATAAACCACAATCAGGAATGGGTCATGCCATTACCATTGGACACCCATTAAGGCTTTCTAAAGTAGTTGGGTTAGAAGGTGTAGAAACTTATAGCTGTAGTGGCACACCCGTTGATTGCGTAAAATTAGCGGTTGACAAAGTATTGCATCGCAAACCAGATATCTGTATCAGTGGCATTAATCATGGCGCCAATCATAGCATAAATGTGATTTACTCTGGCACCATGTCTGCTGCTCTGGAAGCTTCAATTGAAGCCATTCCAAGCGTAGGATTTTCATTATTAGATTATAGTTTAGAAGCCGACTTTACTGCGGCTAAAATTTATGCTAGACAAGTAGTTGAATTTGTTCTCAAGAATAAAAATTTAGACAAACACCTTTGTTTAAATGTGAATGTACCTGCTATTGACGCTAAGCTGATTAAGGGAATCAAAGTATGCAAACAAGCATATGCCAAATACGAGGAAAAATTTGACGAGCGTAAAGATCCACATGGCAGAAGGTATTATTGGCTAACTGGAGAGTTCATGAACTTTGACAAAAACAAGGACACGGATGATTGGGCGCTCAAACACAATTATGTAAGTGTTGTGCCAGTTCAGTTTGACTTGACGCATTATGAATTGAAAAAGAAACTTGAAAAAACCTGGAAAATCTAATGTTCAAAAAAGACAATCTCAAATTGGGTTTGGTAATGGGTTTTCTCACACCCATTTTGGCCATGTTTGCTTATTATTTGATTCAATTTAGACTTTTCAAACTAAGCGAATTCTTTCAAGTAATGCTACAACAAAAATCATTGATGTCTGGCATCATTAGTATCTCTTTAATTGCCAATGCGGTGGTATTTACTTTGTATATTAACAAACAAATTGACAAAACCGCCAGGGGCATTTTTATTGCTACTTGTATTTATGCATTATTGGCCTTGGTGGTAAAATGGTTTTTATAACACTATTTGGAAACCTCATTTGGCTTATTAGAATAAATCAAAACATCCTTGATTTGTATATTCCCAATGGGGTCAGGGTTCAACCACTGAACACTTACTTTGTGTTGCCCCTTGTCTAATCCAAATTTGGTAAAAAGTTCATTCCTTCTAATTCTAAAATTATAAGGCAACTGAACTAATTCCTTTTTACCATCAATAGTTATGGATACTTGAAAAACATAGTTTGAAGTCTGCCCCCATTCATTGCTCATATTTGAACAAAGGGTAAATCCAGTGCCGTCAAATTCAAATGTATAATTGTCTTTTAGTACATGTCCATTCCAACCTAGCCACCTTCGCTCAATTGGGTGTATCCCTGGAAAAGAGACCTCATAAGCAACCGGTTGGGGTTCTTGGTAACGGATACTCACTTTGTCTTCATAAACGGAGCCACCATGCGCACGGATCATCTGAGAAGCGTGTTGAAAGCCCAATTCATACATTTTATTCAAAGAGATATTGGTGTATACAAAATGCTGATCTTCTATAGCGCCTAAGTTTTTACGCCAATTGGCAGGGATACCATTATATCCCAACATGGTTCCTAAAACACCCGCTGCTGAAGACGGATTACAATCGGCATCTTGACCAGATCTTGTAGCAATTTCAACGGTTTTGGCAAAATCACCACGGCCATATAATAAACCCATGATCACATAGGCGGAATTTACCCTTGCACTAATATCAAAGGGCATAAATACGCCGTCTGGACAGGCAATGTCTTCGGTCCATTTTCTTTGTACTTCAAACCAGGTTCTTTTCCAGTCATTGGGAAATTGATGATACCAATCAATCACATCTTTCATACACTGGTAATACAAGCTTTTCTTTGGGATTGATTTGAGGGCTGCAGTAACAATGAATTCAATATTGTTACTCACAAATGCCAGACTATACATATTGGCTATATAGACGCCCCCATAATAACCTTCTCCATAATTCATGATATGCCCAACCTTATCACAAAGTGCTGATGCAGATCTAGCCATACCAGGATGCATGAGACCCGCAAAATCGGCTTCAATCTGAAAGTCAATATCATCTGCGTGTGGATTATTGGACCAGTGGCCCGATGCCGGCGCTTTCATGCCATTGAGTAAATTATACCTCCCTGTTTGATTGGCATGCCAAAGTGGATAAGGTGCTCGCGCAAATGCGTTGGCAAAGGAATCTACAGGAGCGTCTATCCCATATTTTTCAATTACGTCTACAAAACTCAAGTCCATATAGATATCATCGAACAACCCAGGTTCATGGTCAAAATATCGTTTGATGGCGCCATCAGGCCAAGGAATGGCTTGATAGTCATTCATCATGGTTCCCAAAAATTTGAACTCAAAAGGACCACCATATGTTACGCCAATGGTTTGTCCAGCCCATCCTCCTTTGATCTTGTCTTTGAGTTGCTCCTTAGTCAATTGAACCAATTGTTGGTCTTTAGGATTAACAGCAGATTTGGTTTGTGCTTGAATGGTTCCAAGAAATAGGGAACAGATAATTAGCAAGTAGGTAGTTCTTGACATGGCAGCTAGGGCTTTAAACAATCAATATGCTCCTCAATTTAAGCATTTTCCAAAACCCTTTGCCACAAAAAAAGGCACTGGAAAACCAGTGCCTATATTGGACTTTAAAACTAAACTATTTGATTATTTGATTTGGCTGGGCACTGTAAATGTGATGGATTGATTTACTTCAGAAGCAACAATTTTCCCATTTTGAATAGCGGATTTCCATTTTGGACCTTTCTTAATCAATTTTTCGGCTTCTTCATTTACGCCATAGCCAGGATTATTTACTGCATGAACTTGGCTAACATTTCCTTCTATGTCAACTTGAAAACTAACAACAACTTTATAATTACCAGTAGGCGCATTTTGTTTGATTAAAAAGTCATTAGATAAATTTCTTTCCAAATATTTGTTCCATGCAGAAATCCCACCTGGAAACATTGCTGGTGATTCAGCACTTTTAAACAATACCCCACTTTTAGCAGATTTAACAGAATCAGTTTTTGTTTGATATCCTATCACTTCCACAGCTTCAAATGATTTGTTTGATCCTGTTTTTGTTTTAATATCAATCACACCGTTTTGACCATCTCCACCAAATTTAGCAAGTGCCTTTTCTCCCTTCCAAACACTCACCGAAGCAATATTTAAAGGATCTATTTTAGACATAGTCAAAGAATCTGTTTTTACCCCATCAACAAAATACACCACTTTGGAATCAATTTTTCCATTCAATGATTGATCTGCCTTAAAACTCATTTTCTTTCCATCAGCACCCGTTACGGTAATTTCTGTTGGCTTTGTTTTAATCACAATCACGCCATTTTTACCCGCATCGCCATAAAGGGCTTTGGCCGATTCTCCTTTCAATACGTCAATAGTTGCAATACTATTTGGATTGATTTTTTTCCAATCTTCCATAGTTTGAATTTTGCCATCAACAATTACCAAGGGATTTTCCCCAGAAGACAATGTAGGAATGTTTAGGCCTTCTTGCTTTTTGGGAACAGTAGTATCTTTGATGATGTTGAAGCTAGCCGAAACCGCAGTTTTTTCTTTTGCAGCCAAATAATTAACTACACCAGTTAGTAAGCTATTGGCAAA
>CALRXZ020000074.1:0-18580 GCA_943372255.1 Chitinophaga pinensis | reverse complement strand
TTTATATTCTCAGAATATGGGGCCAGGTGGACCCAACCCTACCAAAATAGAGTTGAATAAGAATCCATTGGTAACAGTGGTTGGCAAACCAAAAGAAATTGGTAAGCTTCAAAAAATACACGACAATAATTTTAAAATGGACGTGTTGTTTTATTCTAATGAAGTAAGCTTTACACAGGAGCTAAGCGTAAAAGCAGGTGTGAAAACCAATATCACAGGAGTAGTAAAATACATGGTTTGTGATGACAATGAATGCCTACCTCCTTCAAAAAAAACATTCGATATTAAGTTGCAATAAAATTAGGGCATGAAAAAATCAGTATTAACACTGTTTGTTTTTTCAGCACTGCTGATCTCTTTTCAAACAATTGCACAGGACAAACAACCTGTGCAATTTGATTTTAAGGCATTGCGAATAAATGACAGTTTGGCTAAGTTGGTGGTTAAGGCCAAATTAGAAAAAGGGGTACAATTGTTTTCTGTTAAACAACGCGGTGCCGATAATCCCTTTGTGTCTAGTTTGCATTTAGATAGTGCTACAAATTTTTTATTATATGCTAGTGATACCAGCACTGAAAATGGTAACCTGCAATTGGTGAAAGAAGCGCCAGGATCGGCTGCTAGCTATAGGTTGTTTGCTGACTCGGTTAGTTTTGAATATCTGTTACACACCAAAAATGCAGACAGTTTGGTCTTTAAAGGAAGTTTTGCTTGGCTAGCTAAAAAAGAGGCAGAATTTCCTAGTGGAGAAGCAAAATTCACACTAAAGATTCCTGCTGCAGGTAGCGTATCGGCCTTGGCCCCAGATGCCAAATCGGAAGATTCACTTTGGAGTATTTTCTTGATCTGTTTGGGAACTGGTTTGTTGGCTGTGATTACGCCTTGTGTGTTTCCACTGATTCCAGTAACGGTAAGTTTCTTTTTAAAACGCAGCAAGTCAAGGGCGGAAGGTATTAGAAATGCGGTCTGGTATTCCATTTCCATCATTGCTATTTATACCATTCCTACTTTAATACTTACACTGGTATTTGGCGGAAAAATACTCTATACCATTTCTACCAGCGCTGTTTCTAATCTTGTATTCTTTGCCATATTTTTGGTGTTTGCTATTTCTTTCTTTGGGGCATTTGAATTAACACTTCCCAATAGTTGGGCCAATAAGGCCGATGAAAAAGCAGGTAAGGGAGGTTTAATGGGGATCTTTTTTATGGCATTAACCCTAGTCATAGTTTCCTTTTCTTGCACGGGTCCTTTGGTAGGAACCCTATTGGGACAAACAAGTACCAATGGGGTTGGCTCAGCGCCTATTATTGGCATGTTTGGTTTTGGCATTGGACTAGCCCTTCCATTCTCTTTATTTGCCTTTTTTCCATCTATGCTTCAATCCTTACCCAAAAGTGGAGGGTGGTTGAATTCCGTAAAAGTGACTTTTGGATTTATAGAATTGGCATTGGCCATGAAATTTCTCTCAAACGTAGACCTGGCTTATCATTGGCATTTATTAGATAGAGACGTTTTCTTAGTAATTTGGATTGTGATTTTTACTTTAATGGGACTATACTTATTGGGTAAATTAAAATTCTCACACGATTCAGACCTGCCTTATATTAGTGTTCCTCGTTTGTTTTTTGCCATCTTCAGTTTCTGTTTTGCTCTGTATATGGTACCCGGATTATGGGGTGCTCCTTTAAAATTATTGAGTGGTTTTATTCCGCCGGCTAGTACCCAAGAATTTAATCTTGAAGACTTGGAATACAAATTGGATAATGTGCATGTATTATCTGGTGCTGATGCATCAAAAAGCATTACTAACAATGCTTCTGCTGCCCAGCCCCCTAAGAAATACACGGATCTTTTAGAAGTGCCTTATGGTTTAACCGCTTATTTTGATTTAGAAGAAGGGATGGCCGCTGCCAAAGCCCTGAATAAACCCGTTATGCTAGACTTTACGGGCCATTCCTGCGCCAATTGTCGCAAAATGGAACAGGAGGTTTGGAAAAACCCTGAAGTGCTTAAATTAATGCGGGAAGAGTTTGTATTGATAAGCTTGTATGTAGACGAGTCCAAAGAACTACCACTAGATGAACAGCATATGGCTCCTAATGGGGACCGAATTGAAACGGTAGGTGATCAGAACCTGGAATATGAAACAACCAAGTTTGGCTTTAATGCGCAACCCCTATATAAATTCCTTGACCTAAAGGGCAATCCCTTAAGTGATGTGAATTATGGGTACGACCCAGACGTAAATAAGTTTATTGGGCACCTGAAAGGGGTGATTCAGAAATTCAAAAGTCAAAAGTAAAAAGTCAAAAGTCAAAAAATAGTTTGTGTTATTATATAAAATAAAAAAAGTCAAAACAATGAAGTTTTGACTTTTTGGTTTTAATAACCCATGTACTTTTTTTATAAACTCTACTGCCTTTTACTTTTGGCTTTTCATTTCTCACTTCTCACTTCTCATTTCTCACTCCTCCAAAATTTTGACTTTTGACTTTACAATGCAATCTGCTTTTCAGCCATCAGTTTTCTAAGATTGATTAGACCATAGCGCATGCGGCCCAAAGCGGTATTGATGCTACAATTGGTAATCTGTGCAATCTCTTTAAAACTTAGGTTGGCATAGTGACGAAGCACAATGATCTCGCGCTGTTCTTCAGGCAATAGGTCTAGCATATGGCGCACGCGCTCATGGCTTTGACTTTGCATGATTTTGTGATCAGGGCCTTCTTCAGAAATAGTGATCACGTCAAAAATGTCTTTGTTGTCACTGGTTTTGATAGCCGGTGTGCGTTTTACTTTGCGGAAATAATCCACACAAAGATTGTGCGCAATACGCAATGCCCAAGGAAGGAACTTGCCTTCTTCTGTATAGCGCTTGTTTTTTAGCGTATCAATAATTTTGATGAACACATCCTGGAACAGGTCTTCTGCCAGATAATTGTCTTTTACAAAGAAGAGAATGGAGGAGAAGATCTTATCCTTATAGCGATAGATCAATACCTCAAAGGCTCCCGTGTCACCGTCTTGGAAGGAACGTATTAGTTCAGTGTCTGAAACATGTTCCAATGTTTTCATAGCATTAGGTTTTGTAAGGATTCGGAAAACTCAGGATATTGGATTAAGAATCTGGCCAGATTTTTTAGGTCTGGTTTTAATTCTGATGTTAAATTATCATTTTTAATATCCCCAAGAACAGTTGTGAAAAACATTGTTTTCGAATCTTGGTTTATTCACATTTTAAAACCCCTTTTTATTGATTATTAGGGATTTAACGCCATACTATTAAACATAAGCATGATAATTCTGTTTAAATTGCCAACGAATGACAAGCAAGACCAAATCAGCCCCAGTGGCCCAAGCCCCCATAATCGATAGTTCCATACAGGTACATGGTGCCCGTGTGCACAACCTAAAAAATGTAACGGTTAGTTTTCCGCGCAACAAATTAATTGTAGTTACTGGGGTTTCTGGAAGTGGCAAGTCTTCGCTAACCATTGATACCTTATTTGCAGAAGGCCAACGGCGATACGCAGAAAGTTTGAGTGCTTATGCCAGACAGTTCATGGCTAGAATGGTCAAACCTGATGTAGATTATATTAAAGGTCTTTGTCCTGCCATTGCTATTGAACAAAAAGTCATTACCCGTACACCAAGGAGTACCGTTGGTAGTATGACCGAGATTTATGATTATATGCGCCTACTTTATGCAAGGGCTGGAAAAACCATATCGCCCATTAGCGGAAGAGAAGTGAAGAAGGATGAAGTGGCAGATGTAGTTGCACATATTAAGGGATTGGCAGAAGGAGCCAAAATGGTCATCTTGGTGCCTTTTAAACAACATGCCAATAGAGAAACCAAGGAGGAATTGCAGATTTTAATGCAGAAAGGTTTTGCTAGAATGTATCTAAGACCATCTAGTTCAAAAGAGACAGCTAGTATTTTACGCATTGAGGAGCTTTTGGAAAAGTCAGACAAGGAATTAGATAAACTGGCTGGAAAGGGGAAAAAAGAAAAAGTCCTGTTTACCTTAATAGATAGATTGGTGGTAAAGGAATTTGACGAAGATGATCTTCACCGTTTGTCAGATTCTGTTGGCACTGGTTTTTATGAAGGGGAGGGTGAGGTATATATAGAAGTGGATGGTCAAGAGCTCTTGCATTTTAGCAACAAATTTGAATTAGACGGGATTCAGTTTGAAGAACCTGTACCCAATTTGTTTTCATTTAATAATCCATATGGGGCCTGTCCCACTTGTGAGGGCTTTAGTCAGGTTTTGGGCATTGACCCAGACTTGGTGATACCAGACAAGCGTTTGAGCCTCTATGAAGGCGCTGTGGCCCCCTGGAAGGGCGAGAAACTGGGTTGGTGGAAGGAGCAGTTTATTAAAGGGGCAGGAAAAATTGGGTTCCCCATACACAAACCCATATTGGATTTAGACAAAGAACAGGTTCGCCAATTATGGGAAGGCGCTGGAACGGTGTTGGGAATCAATGAATTTTTTAAAGAAGTAGAAGCCAATCTGTACAAGGTACAATACCGCGTTTTATTGAGTAGGTATAGAGGTAGAACCAATTGTCCAGATTGTCATGGATATAGACTAAGACCAGAAGCACTCTATGTAAAAGTGGGAGGCAAACATATTGGAGAACTTTGTGAATGGCAGGTCAAGGATTTAAAAGTTTGGTTTGACAATTTGCAACTTTCTGATAGCGATAGACAACTGACCAAAAGGATCTTATTAGAAATTCACCAACGCATACAAACATTGCTTGACGTTGGTTTGGGCTATTTGACCTTAAATCGTTTGGCCAATTCTTTGAGTGGAGGAGAAAGTCAAAGGATTCAACTGACCAGGAGTTTGGGTAGTAACCTCACCAATTCATTGTATATCTTGGATGAACCTTCTATAGGTTTGCATTCAAGGGACACGGTAAGGTTGATTGCTGTTTTAAAATCGCTCCGCGACCTTGGAAATACGGTTGTGGTGGTGGAACACGATGAAATGATGATGCGTGAAGCGGATCATATTATTGACATGGGGCCACTGGCTTCGCATTTGGGTGGAGAAGTAGTTGCGGTGGGTAATTATGATGAGTTGATTGCCAACCCCAAGAGTATGACAGGTAAATACTTGAAAGGTGAACTCACCATTGATGTGCCTAAGAAACTGCGTAAGTGGAATAGAAGTATTACTGTTGAGAACGCCAGACAAAATAATTTAAAAGATATTACGGTGGAATTTCCATTGAACTTACTCTGTGTGGTAACAGGGGTGAGTGGAAGTGGAAAAACAACCTTGGTCAAACAGGTTTTATATCCAGCACTGAACAAAATCAAAGGAGATTTTTCAGAGAAAGTAGGTTTGCACAAAGCCGTTACTGGAGACATTGATTATATCTCTCAAATAGAAATGATTGACCAAAATCCCATTGGTAAATCTAGTAGAAGTAATCCCATTACTTATATTAAAGCATATGATGGCATTAGGGATTTATACGCCAAGCAACCATTGGCCAAAATGCGTGGATTCCAGCCCAAACACTTTTCTTTTAATGTAGACGCCGGTAGGTGTGATACTTGTAAAGGAGAGGGAGAACAAGTAGTAGAGATGCAGTTCTTGGCCGATGTTCACTTAACCTGTGAATCCTGTGGTGGCAAGCGTTTTAAGGAAGAAGTATTAGAAGTACAATACAATGGCAAGAGTATTTTTGACTTGCTAGAAATGAGTGTGGATGAAGCTATTGAATTCTTTGCAGACGAAAAGCAAATTAAAAATGCTATTCAACCTTTGTCTGATGTTGGACTGGGTTATGTAAAGCTGGGACAGAGTAGTGATACCTTGAGTGGAGGAGAAGCACAGCGCGTTAAACTGGCTAGTTTCTTGGGTAAGGGTAAAGGTATTGGACATGTGCTATTTATCTTTGACGAACCAACTACGGGCTTACATTTTAACGATATCAAAAAACTATTGACTTCCTTCAATGCACTCATTGAACAAGGTCATTCTTTAATAGTGATTGAACACAATACAGACGTGATTAAATCTGCTGATTGGGTCATTGACCTTGGACCTGAAGCGGGCGATGGTGGTGGATCACTTGTTTATGCTGGTGTACCTGCAGGACTCAAGAAAACTAAGGAAAGCAGAACGGGCCAATTCTTGTAAGAAATGGCCCGTTGCAAAAAAAATAGTTAGAAAAAATTAACGGAGTCTGTCTGTGCTTTTCACCAATTGCTCGTCTTTGTAGATGCCAATAGTGGCCAAGATTAAAACAACTGGAATAGCTATTACAACAATACACCAAAGTGCCAATCCGCCTACGGCGTATTTATTAATCTCCAAATAATATAGACCAATGGTTAATAGGCTGATGCCTAATGCTAATAAGACCATCTTTAATTGAAGCGCTCTGTTCTTGAAAAGAAAAATACTCAAAGCCGCAACCGTGGCTCCAACAATGGTGCTGATCATTAACCAAATATTGCTCATGCCCGTTAAGTGATTAGCTGGCTCAGTGGTAATGCTTCCAATAAAGAAAGCAGTCTTTAAAGAGGCAAAGCCCAATACGGATGCAAGTAATAACCAAATGGTTTGTATGCGTTGTATCATAGTTTTATTTTTTATCCCAACTCTGGGTACAAGATAAACTGTTCCATGAATCCATTCACTTGTTTTTTAACATCGGCCAAGATGGCTGCGTCATCTGCATTCATCAAGGAACGGTCAATGGCATCCACTACAAATTGCATGTCATTTTCCAGCATTCCCCTTGTGGTTACAGCTGCAACTCCAAAACGAATACCAGATGTTACAAAAGCACTTTTATCATCATAAGGTACCATGTTTTTATTTGCCGTAATATCGGCATGGCCCAAAGTTTGTTCTGCTTTCTTTCCGCTGATATTTTTATTGCGTAGGTCAATCAACATTAGGTGATTGTCTGTGCCACCGCTAATGATTTCGTAACCCTTGTCAGTAAAGGCTTTGGCCATGGCTTGTGCATTCTTTTGTACCTGTTGTTGGTAAACCAAAAACTCATCGGTCAAAATTTCTCCAAAAGCAATGGCTTTGGCAGCAATAATATGTTCCAATGGTCCACCCTGTGTACCTGGGAATACGGCCATGTCTAGAAGATTGCTCATCATACGTAGATTGCCTTTAACGTCTTTAAGACCAAAACTATTCTCTACATCGGTCTTCATCATGATCACACCACCTCTTGGTCCACGCAAAGTTTTGTGGGTAGTGCTGGTTACAAAATGACATTGTTCAAAAGGAGAACTCAACAAACCTTTGGCAATCAAGCCAGCAGGGTGAGCAATATCGGCCAAAACAAAAGCACCTACTTCATCGGCTACTTTTCTAATTCTTGCAAAGTCCCAATCACGGCTATAAGCACTTGCACCACAGATAATCAATTTGGGTTTTACTGCCCTAGCTTGGGCTTCTAGCATCTCATAATCAACCAATCCAGTTTCTTTTACCACACCATAAAAATGGGGTTTGTAGATTTTACCGCTAAAGTTTACTGCTGAACCATGGGTCAAGTGGCCACCCATGCTTAGGTCCAAGCCCAAAATGGCATCTCCTGGCTGTAAAATGGCTAACATTACCGCAGCATTGGCTTGTGCACCACTATGGGGTTGTACGTTGGCGTATTCAATATTGAAAATGGCTTTTAAACGGTCAATGGCCAGTTGTTCAGTCTGGTCTACTATTTCACATCCACCATAATAACGTCTGCCGGGGTATCCTTCGGCATATTTATTGGTCATCACGCAACCAGAAGCTTGCATCACCTGTAAACTGGTGAAGTTTTCAGACGCAATTAGTTCTATTCCACGGCGTTGACGCGCCAATTCCTGATTAATGATGTTGAAAACCTGGGTATCTCTTTGCATGATTGCTTGATTTTGCCGCAAAAATAATTCTTAAACCCACTAAAATGGCAATTCTGAAGGCTAGTTTTGGTCAGAATATCCACAAAACTTGGCTTCTGGTCAGATTTTTATAATTTCGCAACCTTGATGGATGTGTAAGTAATACATAATTGTATGTATGCAGACCCCCTTTGTTGATGATCCATCATAAACAAACCAAGTATGAAAGCGATTATTCCGGTTGCAGGAGCGGGTACTAAATTACGCCCCCACACATATACCCAACCCAAAGCATTGATTCCTATTGCAGGAAAAACCATCTTGAGCTTTATTGTGGATCAATTGCACGAAGCAGGGATCAACGAGTTTATTTTTATAGTTGGCTATTTGGGAGAAAAGATTCAAGACTATGTTACCCAAACCTATCCGCACCTAACTACTCATTTTGTACATCAGAATGAACGCCAAGGAACGGGACACGCTATTGAACTCACCAAAGCAATTGTAGGCTCTGATGAAGTCTTTATTGTGCTAGGCGATACTGTTTGCGAGTACGAAGTAAAAGAAGTACTAGAAAGTCCTTACAGTATGTTGGGTATTAAGAAAGTAGAAGATCCCAGAAATTTTGGTGTAGCAGCAATTGGGGAAGACGGATTTATAGAACAATTGGTTGAAAAGCCCGCCATACCCAAGAGCAATATGGCCTTGGTTGGTTTGTACAAGATTAAAGAAACAGAATTTTTGTATCAGTGTTTGCAGCATTTGTTTGTTTCCAATACTAATGTAAACGGAGAATATAGTTTAACCGATGCCTTGGAGTGCATGATCAAACGTGGCGCCAAGTTTCAGTCTTTTAAAGTAAAGAGTTGGTTTGACTGCGGAAAGAAAGATACCCTGCTAGAAAGCAATGCCACTTTGCTTAAAAAATCTGGTGGCAATACCAGCACCCAACACAATTATCCCAATACCATTATCATTCCACCTGTTAGTATTGCACCTGGCTGCGATATTTCCAATGCCATTATTGGGCCGCATGTGGCCATTGGCGCCAATACTTCTATTAAGCATTCCATTGTAAGAGAAAGTATTATTGGATCCTATACCAATCTCTATGAAGTGGTATTAGACAATTCACTAATTGGTAGCGACGCTTCTGTAAAAGGATTGAGTAGGAGTCTCAATATTGGCGACAATACAGAGATTGACTTTGGATAATCTTACTTGTTAATGATTCTTTTTACTGCGATAATTTATTTGTGCAAATAAAAGCTATTGGCCTGTGCCGTACAGGTTACTACCAATTCATTGATACATACATGTTTTGGCAATGACGCTGCATAGAAACTAATATCTGCAATATCCGCAGGTTGCAAAGCTTGGTAACCATCATAAACTGTTGCAGCTTTTGTTTCATCGCCTTTAAATCTTACCAAGGAGAATTCTGTTTCCGCAGCGCCTGGATGAATCACCGTTACTTTTATTTGATAAGGGAGTAGGTCAATACGCATGGATTTACTCAAAGCTGCTACAGCGTGTTTGCTGGCACAGTAGGCGTTTCCGTCTTTATATACTTCTACTCCCGCAGTTGAACCAATATTGATAATATGACCTCCACCACGCTGTTTCAAAAAAGGTAAGAGGGCCTTTGTTACATACATGATTCCCTTTACATTGGTATCTATCATAGTTTCCCAATCGTCTAAATTGGCTTGGTCAAAAGGATCCCTGCCCAATGCCAAACCAGCATTGTTTACCAATAGGTCAATGGATTGCCATGAAGCAGGAAGGTTTTCAAGTGTTGCAAAAACTGCTTTTCTGTCTTGTACGTCAAAGACCAATGGAAGTACCTCTACTTGGTATTTATCTTTTAATTCTGAAGCCAAAGCTTCAATTTTTTCCTTTCTTCTTCCAGTGATAATACAATTCCATTTTTCTGCAGCAAATTTTTCTGCAATGGCTTTTCCAAATCCAGAACTAGCACCGGTAACTAATATGGTTTTTGACATCTTATTTAAGTTAGAAGCGGCAAGATACAACCTTGTTAATGGATTACAAGAGCCATTATCTAATGAGCACAACCGTTCCTTTTCTAATAATTTTCTGACCTAGAAAATCAGTACCCTCTGCCAAGAATATATAGGCACCTGAAGCTTGTGCCTTGCCCTGAAAAAAACCATCCCAGCCCTTACCAATTTCAGTGGTTAAAAAAACTTGTTGGCCCCATCTATTGTATACACTAAAATAAAAATTCTTGGTAATGCCAACCGCTAGGGGTCTAAGTTGATCATTTTTGCCATCTGCATTAGGTGTGAAACCAGTTGGTACAAAAATATCTGCACCATTTTTGAAAATGGTAATCAGCAAATTGTCAACAGCCCTGCATCCCATAGAATCCACGGCGGTTACCGTATAGCGAATATTGTCTCTATTTGTTCCAATAGTAGCAATGGGATTGGCAATATTGGTTTTGTTTAAACCTTCAGAAGGAGACCATTGATAACTAGCCACTCTTTCATCTGAGAGTATGGCATTTAATTGAACCGGCTGATTGGCCGCTACGCTAGTGTCTTTACCAGCGTTTACAAATAGGGCTGTAGTTACATTGACCCGAATGGTATCATTTAATAAATTGGGGCAACCTGCATTGGCAATACTAATCACGTATTGTGTGCTCTTTGATGGCGCAGCCTTTGCATTTATTAAATAAGGATTGCTATTGACTATGCCATTTCCTCCATTAAATAAAGCATTTGGATTTGACCATGTATAGCTGGTACCAGTTTGAATATTGGCAGATATAAATACCGGCGTGCCATAACAAACACTGGTATCCCTTGGAAAAATTTGAGCCTTAGGAAAAGCTGTATTAAAGATGCCCACACTGGCAATGGTACTAGTGTCTGAAGGACATCCTGTTTTAGATACAATGGCTCTGAAATATGTTCTACCATTTAAACCAACCACTGATTGAAGCGTATCATTGTTGCTGGGTAATTGATTTTGCCAACCAATTCTGTCTGCCGATTTTTGCCAATTTAAAACCGTTCCTGAAGAGCCACGGAGTTTTAAAATATTGTCTATATTTTGATCCAAACAAATATCCAGATTTGCAGGTAGAATTTGACCTGCCACAGATCTGTAATTGATGGTAATGGTTGCCGCTGTACTACTATCTACATTACAGGCAGCTCCGTTTTGAACCAAGGCTTTGAAATAAGTGGTGGTTAATACATTTTTCACAGAAATGGAAGTTCCATTTTCAGAAATAGGATTCCAATTAATCCCATCAGTACTAGCTAACCAAGTTCTTACATTGCCTGTATTACCCGTTAATTGTAAGGGAAATTGTTGGTTGGGCACAAGACCAAAACAAACTGCGGAATCTCCTACAGCTGCACCTGCAATAGTGGGAGGAGAGACTACCACATTTACACTTGTAGCAAGGTCAGCGCAATTATTGGTTGCACGAGCAGTTATAGTACCAGGATTGGCATTGGGTTTTACAATAATGATATTGCCAGAATCAGTAACCATTTTCCAACCTGAAGGAATGGTCCAAGAATAAGTGCCACCGGTCAGTTCGGGAATAGAATAGGTTTGATCACCATTAACACAAGCTTGTATTGGACCAGATATTTGAAGTCCTTCACAAATACTTTTTAGGGCTACATAGGCATAAGCAAAATGTCCGGAAGGAACACAGTTGTCTGCTTCAAAGGTAAGTGTTACTTGTTGGCCACGATATTTGGCTAAATCAAAAATCACTTCGGTCCAACCCTTGGTCCATACCCTTAGTTGGGGATCATTGTTATTTCCGTTAACATTGGGTGAGGGCACAGTACTTAAAGAAAAACCTTTTTGTTTTGCGGCCGCAACGTCTAGTGCAAAATTATTCCCTTGTCCATTGGTGGGTAAAAAGTACATGGCATTTGCGCAATCAATGGTACCCGTGCTAGTTGTTAGTGTAGCCGTAAACATAGGTACTTGGTCAGAAACATGCGAGGCACTTTCTAAGACCATTGCGTAAGCATAAGTAACTACATAGGGTTCGGTAATTGCCCCGGCCGGCACATTAATAGTATAACCCAATCCTCTGAATAGCCCGCCGTTACTGGTGTTGCGGGACTGGTTAGAGTTAATGGTAGAAGAACCTACTTTTACTGAATAACCATAATTATAGCCATTGATAGTTGGAATAGTTTCAAAATCGCCAAATGGGTCGTTGGTTTTGGCAGTTTGTACTTCTATACCATAATTGGATAAACCATATTCTGGGATAATATTTGCGCCTTGGGTACCTGATGGGAAGATGCCTACAGAATCGTAAAAAATTTGAGGTCCTTTATCTCTTGATGAGTTTCTTTGAAATTGACCTGTGTAACTAAACCAATGATTGAGGTTTGATTCTGAAAAATTGATATTAATAGGACAGCCTTGGTTCTGTGCCCATACTGTTAAACCTTCAAAACATAATATGATTGTTACAAGGTATTTCATTAGCGAATCATCACTATGGTTCCTTTTTTAGATATTGTCTTTCCTAGAAAATCAACACCTTCAGTTGAATATACATAAGTACCACTGGGTTGTTTTACACCGTTGTAATTACCATCCCAACCCTTTCCATTTTCTGTGGTTATAAATACTTGTTGTCCCCATCTATTGAAAATACTGAAATAATGTAATTTGTCAATCCCAATCAAGATGGGTTTTATATGGTCATTTTTGCCATCAGCATTTGGGGTAAAAGCAGAAGGGACCAAAATATCAGGATCAGTTTGGAATAGCTTCACTTTTACTGCGTCCTTTGCAAAACATCCATTCAGATCATAAGCCGTAACCGTATAGGTAATGCTATCAACAGACTTGTCTAAAATAGCAATGGGATTAGCAATAGTAGGATCACTCAAACCAGTGGCAGGTGTCCACAAATAACTTGTACCGCCGCTAGCATTTAATTGTAAAGGTTGACTTGCCACAATACTAGTATCATTACCTGCAAATACTTTTAGGGGTTGTATGACCGTAACAATGATGGTATCACTTACTGGTTTTGGGCAACCCAAGGTATCATTGGCTGTTAAAATATAAGCGGTGGTTTTGCTAGGCCCTGCAATAGGTTGAATCAAATTTGCATTTAACAATGAAGCAGTAGGCGTCCACTTAAAACTGGATCCTACCACAGAACCTTGCAATGTTATACGGTTACCATAGCAGATGGTTGTATCAGGAGCCACGGAAGCAAAAGGATAGGGTACTACTCTATAAAACACCGAATCACGGGCCTGACATTTCCCTAAATTAGCAGTAACATAATAACGCGTATTCACCAAGGGTCTAACCAAGGGATACTTGGTATTGGAAACTAATTCACCTGTTGAACTTGTCCAACTATAACTTAAAGCATGACTAATGGTATGCAATTTAAAAGTATCTGTTTGACAAATATTGGAATCAAGTCCCGCTCTTACATTGATAAAGGGTAGCACATTTACTTGAACCGTGTCTTGTGTAATACAACCATTGTCATTGACTGATACAAAATACCTTGTACTATCTGTTGGAAAAACAATGGGCGTGGCAGTTGTATCCTTTAAAATGCGTAATCGGTTAGCAGGATTCTCAACAGTCCATTTAACTAAACCAGTGTTAAAGGTTGATTGTAATTGAAGTGTATCAATGCTACAGATCAATGTGTCTTTGAATGCAAGACTCAAACTTGGTTTATCTGTAATAGTGATGAATTTACTGATAGCAGATTCACATCCCTTACTATTGGTGACCACCAAACTCACTTGAACAACCTGAGGGTTATTAAATTTCCATGCACTGTCTTTTGATCTAGCAGTATCGGCTAAACTAAGTGGGTCTCCAAAATTCCATCTCCAACTATCTACAATCCCATATTGGGTTTGAGATTTATCCTTGAATAAAAATGGATTGCTAAAACAAGAACCGGTTACACTAAAATCGGGCGTGAACCCAGGGAATACCCTTACTTGAGCTGTTGCGGAATCTTTACAACCGCCGGTGCTGGTAACCGTTAATTTTAATTGATACACACCCGTGTCTTGATAGGTATGTGTAGGGGTTGGACTACTTGAAAAATTGGTAGCTGGAAACTTTTTCTCACCAAAATCCCATGCGTAACCATTGATGGTTGAATTCAAAGATTCGTTTTGAAAATTCAAAGTGAATCCATCACAAGTAATATAACTTGGCTTGAGCGATGCGGCAGAAAGGGAACAGTCTGCCACTGTAATATGAATTTCTTTTCTGGTCTTTCCAATAAGCACGCCAGAACGATATTCCAAAACCCAAACAGCTAAAATATAGTCCCCTACCCCTGAAGGTGCAATACCAGATATAATTCCTGTTGTGGGGCTAATGTTAACCTTAGATCCCAAGGGACTATTGCCAGAAAAACCACCCCCGTATGAAACACCAATATAGGGAGGGTTAGACGGTGGATTGGGTTGGGCGCCTGATTGTCCGGAATTACCCCCGATAAGCCCATCACAAAAATCATAAGCTAGGCTGTCATTGTCAATGTCAATTGCGCTAAAATCAAAAGCAAAAGGGCTATTATAACAAACAATGGCTGTGTCTTTTTGGGCAAATACAGGACTGGAATTTTTAGAATAATCCTTGCCAGAAATGGTACCAGGAATGGTATTTGTATAAGTAACTCCAATACTATTTGAATTGCCACTAACATTTGCAATACCTGCAATTCTGCAACACCTTTGTACAGAAAGTATATAACCATTTGGATTGTTGGGTAATTCTACTTGGGTAACATAGCTATCTATAAAATAGCAAACTCTACCAATGGGTGGATTACTTAAACATGCATCAAAACTGGTTTTGTTAGGGTTATCTGAACTAGTTAATTGAATCACCACTGTTTGAATTACTTGCACATTAGATTGTGCGTCAAAAATACCTAAGTATACCCGTTGGTCTCTTTGAGCGCCAGTTGAACTACAATCCAAGTATTGTTTAACGGTAATCCTATAAATACTACTATTGGAAGAACCAGGACCAACATATTCATATTGGATCCAGCCACCTTTTAAGTGATTGGCATAAACAGTATTGTTTGAAAAGAGGCATAAGCATAGCAAGACCAACGCCAATAATTTGGACGGTAATAGGGGTTTGACCAAATAAAATGCCCTTGTTAGAGAATTGGATTGTTTCATGTGCCGTGTTAAAAATACAATTTGTTACCCTACACCCGGTTTTCCCTTGTTTTTTTAACGGTGTTGCAACATAATAGATAGAGCAGGTTTGAATGAACCTTGCTGCCCATATCTATTCTTACCTTATTAAAACAACAGTCCCCTTTCTAAAAATGGTTTTGCCCAAATAGTCAATTCCTTCTGTAGCATATACATAGGTGCCACTGGGTTGTGCGGCACCGCTAAATACGCCATCCCAACCCTTACCCATTTCAGTAGTGCTAAACAATAGCTGTCCCCATCGGCTATAAATATGGAAATAACGCAGTTTGGCTATCCCTACGGGGATAGGTTTTAATAGGTCATTCTTGTTGTCTGCATTAGGCGTAAATGCCGATGGTACATAGATCTCAGGTCCTGTTTTAAAAACTTTTACCAAGATGTCATCGGTACTAAAGCAATTGCCAACACCCGTTACTTTAACGGTATACCTGATGCTATCTATTGAAGGTTCTAGTTGTGCAATAGGATTGGCTATATTGGCATTGTTCAAACCATTTTCTGGATACCATGCATAAATAATACCTCCTGTTGCATTGAGTTGTAATGGTTGATCCAAGACAATCACGGTGTCTCTTCCTGCAAAAGCTTTTACCGGTGGAACCATGGTCACCACAATGCTATCCATGACTGGCTTGGGGCAGCCAATGCTGTCTGTTACTGTTATAAGATAAGTAGTAGTCTTGGTTGGTCCTGCAATAGGGTTCAAAGTATTGGGGTTTAGTAAACTACTAGTAGGACTCCATTTAAAAGAACTACCCTGAATGGCTGCATGCAAGGGTAATTTGTATCCAATACAAATACTGGTATCATTTGAAACTGTTACTTGAGGGTATGGGACCACTTTTACTGATAAAGTATCCATGGCTGTGCACTTACCCAAATTGGCCAAAATGCTATAATTGGTATTTACTAGGGGCCTAACCAAGGGTGTCTTAATGGGATCAATTTTTTCTCCCGTGCTACTAACCCAATTAAACCCAAGCCCTTCAGTATTGGCATGAAGTCTAAAACTATCGGTTTGACAAATAACCGAATCCAATCCAAGATTAACTGTTATAAAATCCAGCACATTTACTTTTACGGAATCTGTACCCTTACAACCATTGTCATCAACGGTTACATAATAAGTTGTGGTGGTTTTAGGGAATACCAAGGGCTTGCTGCTATCGGCATATAATAAATGTTGATTCGGTGCCCATGAAAAAATACCATCACCAGCAACACCCAAAGCCAGTGTATCAATGCTACAAATAAGGGTATCTCTAAAGGCCATTTTTAGTACTGGATCTTGCTGAACATTAATGGTTTGATACAAAGTGTCAATACAGCCCTTGCTAGTTTCAACAGTCAAGGAAGCTAATCTAACTCCAGCATTGGCATATTTATAATTGGCCTGTTTGGTGCTAGCCGTATCTGTTGTTGAACCTAAGTCTCCAAAGTCCCAAATACGGTTACTAATAAATCCATATTTGGTGCTGCTCAAATCATTGAATTGATAAGGTTTTTGAACACAACTCCCAATCACATTCATTGTAGGAAAAAAGCCTGGATAAACCAATACAATAGTACTGTCAATGCCAATACAACCCCTTGGTCCAGTTACTTCTAAATAGGCCAAATACTGGCCTGTGTCTGCATATTGGTGCCAAGCTGTTGCTGCATTGGAAAGATTAGAAGCAGAGCTGGGATCTCCAAAATTCCATTTATATGAAGTAATACCAGAAGCCGTGGATTGGTTTGAAAAAAACACAGCCAGGCTATCACATTGAATAATTTTTTCTGGAAGATCGGCTTCAATTAAATCACAATCCTGCACTTGTAAAATAAAGTCTTTACGGTGCTCAGATATGGGTTTTCCAGCACGCCATTCTACAATGCAAACATTGACCACATAATGTCCTGCGTCTGGGGCTACACCACTAATTATTCCTGTAGCTTGGTTAATACTTACTTTATCTCCCAGAGGAGACATGCCTGAAAAAGGGCTGGAATAATTAAGTGGAGAGAGTGATAAATTACTAGGTGGTTGTGCGTTATTACTTCCACTGCTAGCACCATAAGCGTCACAAAATACATAAGTCAAACTATCGCCATCCGGATCCAAAGCGCCAAAGTCTAATTCAAAATTCTTTCTAGTACAAACCAGTGCAGTGTCTTTTAATAAAAATTGTGGACTGCTATTATGACCTATCGCCAGACTAGCTGTTCCTGGAATTTTTGTTGCATAGGCACTTCCTACACTTCTGGCTCCCCCAATATTGGTAATTCCATCTACCCTACAACATCCATTTCTAGAAACCGTATAGCCGCTTACATTATTGGGTAGCTCCACCACATTTGTAAACAAAGCCACTTCATAGCAAACGATTGGTGCACCTGTTAAACAAGGGAATGTTCCTGTATTTAATTGTATGGTTCTAACGCCTCCGTCAAGTCTTAAAGTAAGTGAAAGCCTTAAATTGCTGCCTTCATAAATACCCGCAGTTACAACTTCATTTTCTAATTGAGGACCACTAGACTGACAATCCCTAAATAGTCGTAAGGTAATTCTATACATGCTGGTATTACCGCTGCCGGGCGATAGCCATTCATAATACATTTCTCCCCCCGCAATATGGCGTGCCATAGCCGGTAACCCGGTCAATATCATCAACAGTGTCAAGAGGAGTTTCCTCATCTGTTTTTTTTAAAGGTTCTCTACAAAGTTCATGATATGTTGGGTCATAGCATCTGCAGCTTCCAACATGCCCATATGTCCTACGTTTTCCAAAATATGAATATTAGCGTACAAGGGTAATTTGACTTGACCCAAAAGGTCAGCTAGCGGCGCGGCTATATCTTCTGTGCCAATAACGAATAATATGGGTAGTGGGTTGCTTTCTAAAACATAAGTCCTATTAGGTCTATTACGCATGGCCAGGGTATACTGTTGGCATGCTTTTGTATCATAATGGGCTGCTTGTTCAATTTGAGCAAGGACTACCTGGGGATAGTCTATTTTGAAATTTGCTCCAAACAATGTTGGAATGGTATTGCGCAAAAAAGCTCCTGCGCCGTATTGGTCCATTAATTCTACCGCTTTTAATCTATTGGATTTTTTCTCATCGCTATCAGCATATGCCGTACTATGGATCAGTCCAAAACCTTCCAGTCTTTCAGCATATAATTCAGCAAATGCAAGGGTAATATAACCACCCATACTATGTCCCAATAAACAGCAGGTTTCAATGCCTTCCGCATCTAAAATGGCTAGAATAGCTTTAGCATAATCTGCTATTTCAATATTGGGTTCATTCCATCTTCCAGACTTTCCTGTACCTGGGATATCGGGAATGATCACCTGCATGGATTGTTCTAAAACGGCTAATTGTTGATCCCATACATGACCATCTTCACCAAAGCCATGTAATAAGACCAATGTCTTTCCCATTCCCAATTTTCGGTAACTC
>CALRXZ020000073.1:0-18937 GCA_943372255.1 Chitinophaga pinensis | reverse complement strand
CATCAGCTGCTTTTAGTTTGGGACATGGTGGAAACGATGCTCAAAAAGTAATGGGAATTATTGGCGCTGCCATGATTTTTTATCAAAGCAAGTTAGGTGTGAAAATGGATTTCAACCAATTTGTGAATGAATATGCATGGGTACCATTTACTAGTTTTCTTTGTATTGGGTTGGGTACTATGAGTGGTGGTTGGAAGATTGTTAAGACCATGGGTACCAAGATTACCAAAGTAACCCCTTTAGAAGGTGTTGCTGCAGAAACTGCAGGTGCCATTACCTTGTTCTTAACTGAACACTTTAAAATTCCCGTTTCAACTACCCATACCATCACCGGTTCTATAATTGGTGTGGGTGCTACAAAACGATTAAGTGCTGTACGTTGGGGTGTGACAATTAACCTACTTTGGGCATGGATAATCACTATCCCTATTTCTGCTATCATTGCAGCTGTTATCTTCTATATCCTGAAACTATTTATTTGATAAACAGGCTGTTTCACGCATAATTGGATAGTTCAATTTATATTGCACTATATATTCCCTATTATGAGAAAGATCTTGGTAACAGGTGGTTGTGGATTTATTGGATCACACACCATTGTAGACTTATTAGAGAATGGCTATGAAGTTATTTCTATTGATGATAACTCACGTTCATCGGCCTTTAGCGTAAATGGTATTGAAAAAATTACTGGAAAAAAAGTCAAGAATTACAAGGTAGATTTAAAGAATTTTGACGAGACCCAGGCCGTATTTCAAGAGAACACAGATATTGCTGGCGTCATCCATTTTGCAGCATATAAAGCGGTGGGAGAATCAGTAGCAGCTCCATTGCTCTACTTTGAAAACAACCTCTTCTCCTTGATTAATTTATTGAAATGCGTAGAAGAATTTAGCATCCCACATTTTGTATTTTCTTCTTCTTGTACCGTTTATGGCAATCCAGATAGCATTCCTGTTACAGAAGCCTTCCCTATTAAAAAAGCTGAATCGCCTTATGGCGCAACTAAGCAAATGGGCGAAGAAATGCTTACCGATTATACCAAGAATGGCGCATGTGATGCCATCTTACTTAGATATTTTAATCCAGTAGGTGCACATCCATCTGTTATGATTGGTGAACTACCTATTGGCAAACCTCAGAACTTGGTTCCTGCCATTACCCAAACTGCTATTGGTAAACTACCTAAGATGAAAGTTTTTGGGAATGATTATGATACCAGAGACGGTAGTTGCATTAGAGACTATATTCATGTTTGTGACATCGCGCACGCGCATACATTAGCTATTCAATATTTGGAGAATGCAAAGAACGAAGGTCCATGTGATATCTTCAATTTAGGTACTGGCTTAGGTGTAACCGTTTTAGAAGCCATTCAAACATTTGAAGAAGTGAGTGGTGTCAAACTCAATTATGAAATAGCCCCTAGACGCCCAGGTGATGTTATTGCCATTTATGCCAATAATGATAAAGCGGTAAACAAGCTAGGTTGGAATATCAAATATGGCATCAAAGACATGATGAAAACAGCTTGGGATTGGGAACTCAAACTCAAGGCTGAAGCCGATAGCGTGAAAAATAACTAGTCTACTTTTTTAAACCATTATAATAGTTGAAAACAGTCTCATAGTCAGACTGTTTTCTGCATTTAAGACTGTTCTGTTTAATAAATGCAGTAACTTCTGTAGACTTGTCTTTGAGCAATTCTAGTAGCTCTGCTTCACCCTTGGTTAGTTTCTTAATACTTCCATTAGCCGCACCATATAACTGGTATACTTTGTCAACGCGCATGGTTGTAACAGCACTATTAAATTCTTTGAATTCACCTTCAGAAAATTGAGTACTTAATAGCAATTTGGCATTACCATTCACCAAAACCTTGTAATAGGTTCCTGCGTCTAAGCCATCAATAGAAGGAAAGAAGTTTTCAAACACTGTGGTTCTATCGGGCTCAGTGATGATTAATTTTCTAATGTCAGATGTGGCTTGCATGAGCTTGCCATCCCAATCGGTATAATAGATAATATTAGACTTGAGGTTAAATTTGATTTTCTTGTCTTTGTATTCCTTACCACTGGCATCAACCAATACAGCAGGCAAAAAATCGTCGCTAAAAAAATAAGTGCCTTGTAATTCAGTTATTTTTTCAGGAGTCAGTGGAGCGCCATTTAGTGCTTGTAAGTTTCTACCGCCGCCTATACTTACTTGGGACTGAGCTTGAGCAAATAAACAATTAAAAACCAATGCAAGAAGCAGGGACCTGGATGACATAGGATTGTTTTTATATACCCAAACTACAATAAAAACTTATTGGTTGAGCATTTTTTCGGCATTTTCTGCCATTTGCAATGCCTCAATAAAGTCTTCAATCTCTCCGCCAATGACTGCGTCTAAATTATACGAAGTAAGTCCAATGCGGTGATCAGTTACCCTACCTTGTGGCCAGTTATAGGTTCTGATTTTGGCGCTTCTATCTCCCGTACTTACCAAGGTCTTACGCTGGCGAGCAATCTCGTCTTCTTGCTTACGCACCTGCTCTTCATACAAACGGGTTCTAAGCATAGTCATGGCTTTTTCACGGTTGCCCAACTGAGAACGCTCAGTTTGACAAACCACTACTACCCCTGTTGGAATATGCGTTAGAAACACTTTGGTTTCTACCTTGTTTACGTTTTGTCCACCCGCTCCACCACTTCTGGCAGTTTCCATTTTCACATCACTTTCTTTCAATTCAAAATCCACTTCTTCCGCCTCAGGCATCACCGCAACGGTTGCAGCAGATGTATGTACCCTACCTTGAGTTTCTGTATTAGGAACCCTTTGAACACGGTGTACCCCACTTTCAAATTTCAATGTACCATAAACGTCTTCACCAGTCACTTCTACTACCACTTCTTTATAACCACCAACGGTGCCTTCACTTTCAGTAACAATATTGGTTTTCCAACCTTTCTTACCACAATAACGCAGGTACATACCCAATAAATCGCCTGCAAACAAACTGGCTTCATCACCACCAGTTCCAGCACGGATTTCCAGAATAGCATTCTTATCATCCTGAGGATCTTTGGGAATCAAGAGTTTAGTAAGGGCTTTTTCTAGTTCATCCTTTTTCAGTTCTAGTTCTGGCAATTCCATTTTAGCCAGCTCTCGCATGTCTTCATCAGAGCCATTTAGACTTTCTTTGGCAAATTCATAATCTGCCATTACCCTTCTGTAGGTCTCATAGGGCTGAACAATCTTTTCTAGGGAACGATATTCCTTACTCATGGCACCATACTCCTTTTGATTATTAATAATCTCGGGGTTGGTGAGTGCAATACCCACTTGTTCAAACCTAGCTTTGATGGCGTCTAGCTTATCCAGCATATCCTATTGTTATTTTTTAAGTCTGCAAAAGTACGGCATTCAAGCCTATCAAGGAAGGGAAACTGACAACTGCGGAAATTCCATTAATTTCAGTGATCATTCCAAGAACAACTAATTAGCAATGAAAAAACTGCTACTGCTCATTTTGATAAGCCCATTATTGGTTCAAGCCCAACAGGCAGAAATTCTGATCAAAAATGGCAAAATCTTAGACGGAACGGGCAATTCTTGGTTTTATGGAGATCTTGCTATTGGACAGGGTAAGATTCTCAAAATTGGGAACTTAAGTGGTTGGAAAGCGGATAGGATCATTGATGCTACCGGAAGAATAATAGCGCCTGGGTTTATAGACGTACATACCCATATTGAAGACGATGAAAAGAAAAACCCTACAGCAGATAATTTTATCTATGACGGTGTTACATCTGTCATCACAGGCAATTGCGGTTTGTCTGAATCAGACCTTGGTGTTTATTTTTCCATGATAGATTCTTTGAAACTAAGTATTAATGTAGCGGCATTAATTGGTCATAATAATGTTCGCAAAGCAGTCATGGGTTCTGCCAATAGAAATCCAACGGAAAAAGAAATGTTGGCCATGGAAGCTATTGTAACAAAAGCCATGAAAGATGGTGCAGTTGGGCTTTCTACTGGTTTAATCTATATACCAGGAACCTATTCCAAAACTGAAGAAATTGTGCGTTTGGCCAAGATTGCCGCGGCTGCTCATGGATTATACGCCAGCCATATGCGAGACGAGGGAGATAGTGTAACCCAAGCCATTGAAGAAGCATTGACCATTGGAAGAGAAGCCAAAATACCCGTAGAAATTTCTCATTTTAAATTGAGTGGTCAACAGAATTGGGGAAGAAGTGCCCAGACCATTCCTATGGTCATCAAAGCAAGAGAAGAAGGATTAGAGGTAACCATTGACCAGTATCCTTATACCGCAAGCAGTACTTCCTTGAGCACCCTATTACCTGACTGGGTGTTGGCCGATGGTCAAGATAGTATCAAAGCCAGACTGGCCAGACCAGCAGTAAGAAAAGAAGTAATAGATTATATGTTGGCCAAATTAAAAAAGCGCAAACTGCCCCATTTTAGTTATCCCGTAGTTGCTTCTTATAGACCCGATACCAGTTATAATGGCAAGAGCATTGAAGAGGTAAATCTTTTACGCGGCAGCAAACACAAGCCTTCTGCAGAAGCAGAAACCGTGATCCAGATGATGGAGCAAGGTGGCGCGGGAATGGTCTTTCATGGCATGAGTGAACAAGACGTTAAAACCATTATGCAGTATCCCTTTAACATGTTTGCCAGTGATGCCAGTATTCGCATTTATAAATCGGGCAACCCACACCCAAGAGGCTATGGCACCAATGCTAGGGTATTGGGTAAATATGTGCGTGAAGAAAAAGTGATCTCTTTAGAAGAAGCCATTAGAAGAATGACATCGCTTCCAGCGCAAAAATTCAAATTGTCTGATCGCGGTTTGCTGCGCGATGGTTTTGCTGCAGACATTGTCATCTTTGACGCTGCCGCAGTGAAAGACCAGTCTACTTATGACCAACCCCATCAATACAGTACGGGCTTTGATTATGTACTTGTAAATGGAGTCATCACCGTTGATGGCGGAAAGCATAATGGCAAAAGAGCCGGCACAGTACTTAGAAAATCTCTATAAATAAGAAAACACCAGTCATGAAAAAACTGCTCCTATTCTGTTGCTGTTTACCCATGTTATTGCAAGCGCAAACCAGCGTTAGCACAGGAAAAACACCATCCGATTCCATTCCTATTTTTGTCAAAGACAGTTTGGATGCCTATGTAAACCAAGCCCTCAAAGACTGGAATATTCCGGGTGTTTCTGTAGCCATTATAAAGAATGGAAAGATTATCAAGATCAAGGGATATGGGGTTACGGAATTAGGTGGTCAAGAAAAAGTGGATGAAAATACCTTGTTCATGATTGGCTCTAATACCAAGGCATTTACAGCAACCCTACTGGCCATGTTGGACAATGAGAAAAAATTGTCTTTGGATGACAAAGCCATTAAATGGCTTCCTGAATTCAAGATGAAAGACCCATGGATTACCAAGGAAGTGATGGTGCGTGACCTGCTATGCCATCGTTTGGGTATGATGACTTTTCAGGGAGATTTTATGTTTTTTGATAGCAAACTTAGCAGTTTACAAATCTTGGATAAGTTTAGCAGGCTTACACCCAAGCATGGGTTTAGAACCACTTGGGGATATACCAATGCCGCGTTTATGGCGGGAGGTATGATTGTGGGCAAGACCAGCAAAAGTACTTGGGAAGAACAGTTGAGAACCAAATTGTTTCAACCACTGGGTATGACCAGATCCTTGGCCTTATCTGCAGAAATTGAATCAGCTACCAACAAAGCATTTGCGCATAGTATCATGGACGGCAAGTTGATCAAGATTCCCTATGGCAAACTAGACAATATTGCCCCAGCCGGTTCTATTAGCTCTTCTGCCAATGACATGAGTAAATGGGTAACCATGCAATTAAACAATGGACAATTAAATGGTAAAGTCATTGTACCCGCATTAGCCATCAAAGAAACCAGAACCCCGCATTCTATTCTAGGAGATGGCGGAACATTATATAATAAAGGCCATTTTGCACTTTATGGTCTAGGATGGTTTTTAGAAGAATATGGTGGCAAAAAGATTGTATCACATACCGGTGGCGTAAATGGATTTGTTACCAGTGTTACGCTGATTCCAGAAGAAAAACTTGGGATTATTGTATTAACCAATACGGACCAGAATAATTTTTACGAAGCCCTTAAATGGGATATCATGGATGCTTATTTAGGTTTTCAGCAACGCAATTATAGTAAGGTATATCTTGGTTTCTACAATAGGCAAACCAAGGCAGATGCAGAGCGGATTCAAAAGCTGCGCGATACCATTGCCATGAAACAACCAGCTATATTGCCTTTGAAAGACTTTGTAGGATCTTATGAAAACGATCCTTATGGCGGACTGACAATTCAAGAAGAGGGAGATCATTTGCGTGTAAAATTCCAACACCATGAAATGACGGGAAAATTGGAAGCCATTAGTGGTAACCGTTTTTTGATTAGTTATAGCAACCCCATCTGGGGAGTAGAACCCATTGAGTTTACAGTTGTCAATAAACAGGTCAAATCTATCACTATTAAAGTGGCCGGATTTGTAGATTACTTACCTTACGAATTCAAAAAGAAATAAGATGCGTGCACCCTTTCTATTCCTAGCTGTAGGATTATTGTTCAGCCAGTCTAGCAAAGCCCAACAGGATTATATTAAGATTCATCAAAAAGCCATTTTTGCAGACTCGCACAATGATATCCTAACCGCCTGCATTGAAAAGAAATTATCTATGGATGCAGACCTTACGGGTAAAACGCATTCAGACTTGGCACGTTTTAAAAAAGCAGGAGTAGATGTTCAGATTTTTTCTGTTTGGTGTGATGGCAATGAACCCAATCCACTTGGGCTAGCCAATAGAGAAATGGATAGTTTGGACGCCGTGGTGAAACGCAATCCAGATGCAATCAGCATTGTGCACAATCAACAAGAATTAAAAGCCGCACTCAAGTCAAAAAAACTAGCAGCCATGTTTGGGGTAGAAGGTGGACATATGATGAATAATGATTTAGAAAATCTGAATCGGTTTTATGCACGTGGCACGCGCTATATGACCCTTACATGGAACAATAGCAATTCATGGGCTACATCGGCCATGGATGAGACTACCAAGAAAGACAGTCTGGCCCGCACCCACAAGGGTCTGACTGACTTTGGCAAACAAGTGGTGCAACGCATGAATGAATTGGGCATGATGATAGACTTATCGCATGTAGGAGAACAAACTTTTTGGGATGCCATTAATACTACAACCAAACCCGTGATTGTATCACATAGTAATGCTTATACCCTCTGCCCTATTTTTAGAAATTTAAAAGATGATCAAATTAAAGCGGTGGCCAAAAATGGTGG
Organism: Chitinophaga pinensis; assembly: GCA_943372255.1. Lineage (GTDB taxonomy): Bacteria > Bacteroidota > Bacteroidia > Chitinophagales > Chitinophagaceae > Sediminibacterium > Sediminibacterium pinensis_M. The sequence goes on along the minus strand of CALRXZ020000073.1, from coordinate 11,554 downwards.
TGTGATTGACCTAAATTTTTATTCTGGTTTTGTTGACAGTACATTTAAGAAAAAGGAAGCAAAATTTGTATTGGCACATGCCCAAGAATTGGATGCATTAAAAAAGCAAGGCATGGTACAGGAATACGCACTTTCTGTTTTAGCCGATAAATACGCTAGTGAAGTAAAAAGCAATCGCCCCCCATTGAGTGCGCTAATGGATCATATGGATTATATAGTAAAACTAGCGGGTATTGATCATGTGGGTATTGGCTCTGATTTTGATGGCATTACTTCTCAACCCCAAGACTTGGATGGCGTATTGGATTATCCCAATTTGACCAAAGCCATGCTAGAAAGGGGTTATAGCAAAAAAGATATTACTAAAGTATTGGGTGGCAATTTGCTCCGTGTATTAAAAGCCAACGAAAACAAATAATTCATTCTATGTTTAAATACCTTTTCTGTTTGTTGATGCCATTAAGTGTAATGGCACAACCCAGTCAAAAAGAAATTACTAGATGGGAAAGCACCGCCGCACAAGTGACTATTGTACGTGACAATTTTGGCGTACCCCATATTTATGGTAAGACCGATGCTCAAACCGTATTTGGTTTACTCTATGCACAATGTGAGGATGATTTTAAGCGCGTAGAGATGAACTATATTGAAAAACTGGGTAGGCTCTCTGAAGTAAAAGGCAGTGCAGAATTATACAATGACTTATTGATTCGTTTGATCATTGATAGCACCGACGCCAAAAAGGATTTTGAAAACAGCCCTACCTGGCTCAAGCAATTATTGCAGGCTTATGCAGATGGGATTAATTTTTATTTGTACAAACACCCACAAGTAAAACCAGCTTTACTCACTCGTTTTGAACCTTGGTACCAATTGCTCTGGACCGATGGAAGTATTGGTGCCATTGATGTTGGAGACGTGACTGTTGGTGAGTTAAAAGCATTGTATTCTGGAGAAACTAACAGTACCGCATACCTTCCTACTCAACCAAAAATCTTTGAAGAACCCTTGCCTAGCGGTAGTAATGGTTTTGCCTTTGGTCCATCCAAAACAAAATCGGGCAATGCCATCTTGTATATTAATCCGCACGTGACATTTTATTTTAGACCAGAAGTGGCCATGGAATCTCAAGAAGGTCTACACGCTTATGGAGCAGTTACTTGGGGTCAGTTTTTTATCTATCAGGGATTTAATGAAAACTGTGGATGGATGCATACATCGGGCTACGCCGATGTGGCTGATCTTTATCAGGAACAGGTGACGCCTAAAAATGGTGGCTATGTATACAGCTATGACAAACAAGAAAAGAAAGTAGGCGAGAAAACCATTAACATCCAGTATTTGGAGAATGGAAAAATCTTGTCTAAATCTTTTAAAACTTATTTCACGCACCACGGACCTGTAATGGCCAAACGTAATGGGCAATGGATTTCTGTTCGTTCTAATAACCGTTCGCTGAATGCCATTATTCAATCTTGGAAACGCACCAAGGCCAAGGGTTTTGAAGAGTATAAACAAATCATGGAACTCCGTTCCAACACTTCTAATAATACGGTCTTTGCAGATAGCAAGGGCAATATTGCTTACTGGCATGGGAATTTTATTCCTAAGCGTGACGCTGCGCTCAATTGGTCAAAACCCGTTGATGGCAGCATCAAAGCCACTGAATGGCAGGGGCTGCATAGTTTGGATGAAATGATTCATGTCTATAACCCCACCGATGGTTGGTTGCAAAATTGCAATAGCACACCATTTACTGTTGCTGGAGCCAAGAGTCCTTTGCGTGAAAAATATCCGCGCTATATGGCTACCGATGGTGAAAATTTTCGCGGCATTAATGCGGTGAAAATTTTTAACACAGCTGAGAAATACAATATTGATGACGTGATTAAAAATGCCTACAACAGTCATTTGGCGGCTTTTGATCTCTTTATTCCTGCACTCATTTCAGCCAACGAAAAATATGGTAGCGCTCCTAGATTTGCATCGCTGCAAGCAGCCATTTCCTTGCTCGGGTCATGGAATAGAAATAGTTCGGATACTTCTGTTGCTACTACCCTTGCCATTGAATGGGCGCAGAAACTTTGGCCTGCTGTAATGAGGCAAGTAGTAGATGGTGATGAGTCTAATCAAGTAGCCAAAACACAAATGTTCTTGTCTTCTGGTAATCCTGAAAATTTATTGCAAACACTTTCTGTGGTGCTCTCTGAACTCGAGTCCAAATTTGGTACATGGCGCAAACCTTGGGGCAGCATCAACCGCTACCAGCGTCTTACGGGCAACCTCACAGAATCCTTTGATGACAATAAACCTAGTCTTCCAGATGGTTTTGCGGCTTCTACTTGGGGATGCCTTCCTTCTTTTGTGAGCCGTCCTTTTTCTGGCACCAAACTTCGCTATGGCTATAATGGCAATAGCTTTATTTGCGCGGTGGAATTTGGCAAACGCGTGGTGGCCAAATCCTTGCTTGCTGGTGGTAATGCTAGTGATCCTGCTTCTTCGCATTTTGGGGACCAGGCAGAAATGTATACCAAGGGGCGCTTTAAGGATGTGCTGTTTTACAAAGAGGATGTTCTTAAGAATGCGGAGCGTACTTACAAACCAGGGGAGTAATTTACAACACCCTAATATCCCACGCCCGGAAACTATCTTCTTCGCGGCTTCGCAAGCTCAAATGCCGCTCATAAGACAGTTCCCGTTCTTTGTGATGACCACACATGCATTAAAACTTGATTGCGAAGAGGACGGAGGAACGATCCGAAGACTGTAGGTTTTGATAAGCCAATCACTTGCCGGTCCATCTTCGATGATAAGTTAGCTATTGGCCCATATATAAAAAGCTGCTATTGTAAAATTGGCGGGCTAGGCTATTTCCGAAAGAAATTCTTGTGGGGTGCAAATTGGCAATAAAGGAATGCCTTGTTTATGTAATTGTTTATCTCTTGAAATAAAGTAATCTAATTTGTGGTGAACAGCCGTATAATACTGCAAAGCATCTTCCATATCCGTCACTTTTGAGTGTAATGCATTCAAAACAATTTCATGAGGTAAATCTATTACTCTTACATCTGACAACAAGGTTATCAAAATGGTTTTAGCCTTTGCATGTCCATATACTTTGGCTAACCAATAACCAACAATATGCACAATAGATGATGAAATAAAAGCCTGAATGCTACCATTAACCGCCAAGGCTATAATAGTTCTAGCTTGTTCGCAGTCATCTCTTTTTAGTGTAAAGTCCAACAAAATATTGGCGTCTAGAAATACTTTAGAAGCCATATTTTTTGGCATTTTCTGAATAATACAAATCCTTTAGATTGGCGTCTTTGGGTAAATTTGGCTTTTCTAATTTGTCAATTAAATCAAGAATGTTTTTCTGTTTACTTGGTTTGGTTATTGTTTTAAAATATCCTTCCACCAATTCAGATACACTTTGTTGACGTTTAGTAGCATAGACTTTCACCTCTTCTAATAATTTGTTTTCGATGGTTAAATTTAGTCTGGCTTTCATAGAATAAATATACGCATAAATTAAATTCATGCGCATATTTGTTATTTTTCTATAATAGGCTCAAAACCAAATAATTACTCCTTTACTTTAAAATGATATTCTTGAATGAGGGCGGGGTTTTCGGGGGTGAGGGTGAAATAGATTTGGACCTGGCCTTTCTCAAAGTCTAGGTTAAAATAGCCGCGGAGTTGATTCTCGGGAACAACGGGTCCAACCTTGGTGATCTTGCCTAGTTTGGAAAAGGCTTCGGTGGCTTCTTTGGCTAGGGTTTGGGTATCGTAGTCATCAAAGAAATTTTCGGCGAAAATCTTGAAGGCTTTTGCATTGCTATAAGATGGCAGGAGTTGTACAATTTGATCGCGGCGTTGGGTTAGAATTTTTGATGGTGGTAATTGTCTGGCTTGTAAACCTGCTGCGCGAATGAGGGTGTCTAGTACTTGTACATTGGCTAAGGATGTTGGGGCATAAGTAACATTGGCAAAAAACATCACGCCAATACCATACTCTGGAGCTATCACCCAATTGCTGCCAAAACCAGGAAGACCACCGGTGTGACCAACGGTTTCTCTTCCTGTTCCATCTTTTGACCATCTAAGGCCATAAGCATAGGCACTGGCCATGGGGGTTGCTCTACCTGAAGGATATTTGTATCCAGCATTGAGTGCAGCAAAGCGCCAGGGTTGGTGCATTTCACGAATGCTGGATCTTTTTACGGGACCTTTCTCTGTATCGTTGCGGGGAGGCCATGCGTCTTGGTGCAGGGCCATGTATTTGGCAAAGGATTCAATGTTCACAATCATACCGCCCATAGCTCCATAAATACCATCGTGTAACAAAGCTTCTTCTCTCCAATTGTTGTTGATGTATCGGTAGCCATGTGCTAGTTCAGCAGCGGGTACTTTGGTATACTCCCATTCTGCTTTGTCCATGGCCAGCGGCTTCCAAATATACTTGGCAATATAATCAGCATAAGACATGCCCGTTACTTTCTTAATGATATAACCCTGCATGGCAAAACCCATATTGCTGTATTCGTAAGTCAAGCCCGCATCATTAGAAAATGAAATGCCTTTTTTGATCATCGCAATCAGGTCAGCATCGGTCTTGGCCAATTGCCTATCGCCCCAAGGATTGTCTTCCGGAAAACCTGCGGAATGACTCATCAAATTTCTGATGGTAATTTCTGGTGCGTCTTTGGTGAGTCCCTGACCTTTCATTTCAGGAATGTATTTCCAAACGGGATCATCCAATTGTAGTTTGCCTTCATCGCGCAGCTTTAAAATAGCCATGCTGGTAAAGCTTTTGCTCATACTGGCTATACGGAATAAAGTCTTTTGACTAGCAGGAATCTTCTTGTCTATATCGGCAAATCCACCTGCACCACTATAGACTAATTTGCCGTCTAAGACTATCCCAAAACTGTATCCTGGAAAATGATTTTTCTCTGCGTATTCCTTGTAGATTTTTTCAACTACCGGAAATAGTTTTTGCAAATTATCTAATCGATTATTTTGTTCAAAGACCGGTGGCTGGTATGCCGCGTTGGGATTATTCACCAAACTTGTTTGTGCTATGGTACCAACAGATACTAAAACCATTGCCCATAAGGCCAAATGCTTGAACAGAAGTTTTGCTTGCATACTTTCAATTGAAGTATTTAAGCTACGCTTTTACAATTTGAAAACGATATTTTTTGGCAAGAATTTCTAATGCTTCATATAGCAAATGAAGAGCGGACTCCTCTAAAGGAACATTTACCTTAACTGTCAACATTTTTCTTTTTGGCAGAATATGTGAAGCCATTCGATCAAATAGAAAAAAGGAAATAGCATCTGGGTTTGCCAATGGCGATAGTAAATCATGATTACTAATGGCTAGTTCAGAGACGCATTTTGAAAGTGCTGTATAAATGGTGGTATCTGTAACTTTCATAATCAAACTTTATACATTCAATTATTTAATTTTTACATTGATTAATACGCCAACAACTTTTGAATAGTTGCATCCAACCTACTATTGGCCAGATAATTTTTTTCGAGTGAAAGGTTAAAAGGGATTGGCGTGTCTAGTGAGGCGCAGCGGAGAATGGGTGCGTCTAATAATTCAAAACAATGTTCGCTAATCCAGGCGCTGAGTTCACCGCCAATGCCACCGGTAAGATTGTCTTCATGTAAGATGAGTACTTTTCCTGTAGCGGATACGCAGGCTTTGATAGCATCGTAGTCTAGGGGTGCAAGACTGCGGAGGTCTAGGATTTCTAAAGAAATGTCTGGATGGTTTTGTTGATAGTCTTTGGCCCAGTGTACGCCTGCACCATAAGTGATGATACTGAGATCGGTTCCTGATTGTATGGTTTGGGCCTTGCCAATGGGCAGGGTATAATAAGCGCTAGGTAAGGGTCCTGAAACGGAACGATACAAAGCTTTGTGTTCAAAAAATAAAACGGGATTGGGATCATTAATAGCGGCAATTAATAAACCCTTGGCGTCTTGTGGATTGGAGGGATAAACCACTTTTAATCCGGGGACATGGGTAAACCAAGCTTCATTGCTTTGTGAATGGAATGGTCCTGCTCCAACACCGGCACCAGTGGGCATGCGTACTACCACATCTGCGTTTTGTCCCCACCTGTAATGCATCTTTGCTAGGTTGTTGACTATTTGATTAAAGCCAACAGTTACAAAATCTGCAAACTGCATTTCCATCACACTCTTGATTCCTTCCAAACTCAGACCCATAGCGGCTCCTACAATAGCGCTCTCACAAATAGGTGTGTTGCGAACTCGGCTTTTGCCAAATTTCTCAACCATGCCTTCGGTGATTTTAAATGCACCACCGTATTCAGCAATATCTTGACCCATGATGATTAGCTCAGGGTGCTGTTCCATACTTTGCACCAATGCTTCTTGTATGGCGTCTACCATTCTTTTTTCTGGAATGGCAGCCACTTCTTCTGAACTTTCTAGAGAAGATAAAATATTGTCAAGTGTAGGCGTTGCATCTTCACCAAGTGGCGCAAATACATCGCGCAGCTCTTCTTCTGTATTAGGCGTTAGGTCTGCTGCTTGATAGGCTATTTGTAATTCGGATTCAATCAATTCACGATAACCATTTCTAAGATCGGCCACTTGCATTTCTGTGATCACGCCTGTTTCTATCAAGAACTGTTCGTAGTTTTTAATCGGGTCTTTTCTGCCCCATTCTTCAAAGAGTTCCTTGGGCACATACTTGGTGCCGCTGGCTTCTTCGTGTCCGCGCATGCGGAATGTCATGCACTCTATTAAATAAGGTTTCTGATGATTGATACAAAATTCTCTAACGCCTTTAATGGTGTCATACACGGCTAAGACATCATTGCCATCAATACGCACTCCTTCCATACCATAGCCCTTGGCTCGGTCTACCAATCGCGCGCAGCGATACTGTTCTTCGGTTGGGGTACTGAGTCCATAACCATTGTTTTCAATAATGAAAATTACCGGCAGGTCCCATACAGCAGCCACATTCAATGCTTCATGAAAATCACCTTCGCTAGTGCCACCATCGCCCGTAAATGCCAGTGCAACTTTTCCTTGGTTACGCAATTGATGCGCTAAAGCGGCCCCATCGGCCAGCGCCAACTGGGGGCCCAAGTGTGAGATCATTCCACAGATATGATGTTCCTTGGTCCCAAAATGAAAACTGCGTTCCCTACCCTTGCTATAACCTTCTTTATTCCCCTGCCATTGCTGAAAGAGTTTGTGCAAAGGCATGTTGCGGCCTGTAAAGACACCCAGATTTCTATGTAGTGGAAATATCCATTCGTCTTGTTGCAGGGCCATGGTAGCCCCTACAGAAATAGCTTCTTGCCCAATGCCACTAAACCATTTGCTAATTTTTCCCTGCCTAAGTAAGACCAACATTTTCTCCTCAATCATTCTGGGGAGCAATAATTGCTGATAGATTTCCAGCAGGGTTTCGTTACTCAGGTCTTTTCTGTTTAGGTGCATAGCGTGCTCAAGAGAATTAGTCTCTGCTGCTCAATTTACTCAATAGTTTTAGCATTTCTATGTACAACCAAACAATAGTAACCAGTAGGCCAAATGCGCCATACCATTCCATGAATTTGGGGGCACCACGCTCAGCACCTTGTTCAATCATGTCAAAATCCATGATTAGGTTCAAAGCGGCAATTGCAGTCACAAACAAACTGATACCAATGCTGAGCAAACTGTTGTCATACATGAAACTAATGTTCACGCCAAACAGGTTTAGCACCATGGTAATCAAGTAGAAGATACCAATGCCTACAGTAGAAGCAATAATTACTGCTTTAAATTTTTCTGTAGCACGTACAATTCTAAAATTATACAAGAGGAACATGGCCAAAGCCACGCCAAAAGTGAGTCCTACTGCTTGCATTACAAGACCTGGATACTTGGTTGCAAATGCTGCGTTGAAGATGGCAGAAATACCACCGATAAACAAGCCTTCTAACAAACCATACAAAGGCGCCAAGAAGGGAGCCCAATTGGGTTTGAAAGAGATGGCGATTGCGGTGATTAAACCACCAAAAATACCTACCATCATCAAAATATTCATGGTATCCTGCTTAAACTCTGCATACAAATGCCAGTTAAATGCGGCACCTGCAATCAGCATGACCATGAGGAAACCAAATTTGTTAATCGCACCACGCACACTCATCACACCTTGATTGGAAGCATCCATTACGCTACCCTTATCAAACATTTTCTCCGTTAAAGTTGGATTACCAGATTTAAAAATTGCCATAGTTCAAATAATTTTTTCTGTAACAAATATAACGATTGGAAAGCTCATAGATTGTATGCTACCCTCAATGAAATGATAAAATTGATTATTGGTACTTATTTCTTCAGTCCAGGATAATGATCCACGGTTTCAAAAACATAGTTGGGATTGCGCTTTACCAGTTGGATAAACTGCACCAAGGCCAGACTGTCTTGGCTTTTATGAAACATGCGGTCATGGGTTAGAATCACCAAGTGTTTGGGTTGGTAAGTATAGCCATGGGCTACTAAAGTATCTACTTGGGCAGCCAATTGTTCTGGGCTTTGTACCGGGCGGGCCGATTTATGGTCAAAATTCCATTCCATATCCCAACCTATCACATTAAAGCCCGCACTATCCAACAACCTAGCAACAGGTCGTACCAACCTACTGGCTTTGATCACAGTATCTCTAACCCAGGCATTATTGCCGGGTAAGCGGATAATTTTTGGCGCTGGCGCCAGCGAATCCTGGGTTCTTAAAAAATCGGCCAGCGCCATCTGGGGATGCTGGTAAAAGTACTTGTACTTACCCATGGCATGGTTATAACTATGGTTGGCCAATAGTGTTTGAGGATAATTGTTGCGGATAGTTGCAACAATTTGCTTGCCGTCTGATTTCATGTGCTGGTGCAGGCCAATCATGAAAAAACTGGCTTTCACCCCCTCTTGTTGGCAGATCCTGATACAATTCATGGTTCCATGCTGGGGACCATCGTCAAATGTGAGATAGATATAGGTTTTTTGGGTGTCTATTTGGTAGACGGTATCTGCAACGGGAACAGGAACTGGGTTAATCTGACTACTGGTATCTTCTTGAACAGTGACAACTTCTATCTCCTTAACAGGCTGATTATTACAGGCAAAAATGAATACAACACAACTGATCAGGCAAAATTGCTGAACATTCAGCTTAGGGAATTGGAACATGTATCTTCAATATTGGGGCGCAAATCTAATCAAATAGCCCATTTAATCAGTGTTTAAACCTTTTACGCAATCGTTTGACCAATATCTATCAAAAATTAGCCTTGAATAAGCGTAGTTGTAGTATCTTAGCGGGGCTCAAAAAACAGCCTGGCTACTGGGCCAAACGGATAAAACTTCATGATTTGCTAGCCATGGCTTCACTTATTTTTGAATTCTACCAATGAACAGACAAGAAGAACTTCTACAAGACGTAGTAATCAAGTTCGCCGGCGATAGCGGCGATGGGATGCAATTGACAGGTCAACAGTTCACCAACAATACCGCCATGCTTGGTATTGATTTGGCTACTTTCCCTGATTTCCCAGCCGAGATTAGGGCCCCAATAGGTACCTTACCCGGTGTATCTGGTTTCCAATTGCACTTTTCTAGTGAAAGGATTTATACCCCAGGTGACAACTGTGATGTACTGGTAGCCATGAATGCGGCGGCCTTAAAAGTGAATTTAAAAAGCATCAAAAAAGGCGGTAAGATTATTGCCAATATTGATGGTTTTGATAGCAAAAATCTACGTTTGGCCAACTATCCAGACGGGGTTAACCCATTGGAAGATGGTAGCTTGGATGGTTATCAACTAACCAAGGTAGACGTAACCAAATTAACGCGTGAATCACTAAAAGACTTTACTGACTTGGGTGTGAAAGAGCGTGATCGTGCGAAGAATATGTTTGTATTGGGTCTGATTTATTGGATGTACAATCGTAATCTAGACACTACCATAGAATTTTTAAAAGATAAATTTGGCAAGAAGCCTACCATTTTTGAATCCAACGTGAAAGTGTTGAAAGCTGGATACAATTATGGCGATACTACAGAAAGCTTTACTACTCGTTACAAAGTGGAAAAAGCCAAAATGGTTCCAGGTCTTTACAGAAGTATCATGGGTAACCAAGCTCTGAGTTATGGTTTGGTAGCAGCTTCTGAAAAAAGTGGCTTACCCATTTTCTTGGGAACCTATCCTATTACTCCTGCAACAGATATCCTGCATGAGTTGAGCAAATACAAATCATTTGGTGTTCGTACTTTCCAAGCAGAAGATGAGATTGCAGGTATTGGAGCTGCCATTGGTGCTAGCTACGGCGGCGCATTAGGTATCACTACTACCTCTGGCCCAGGTATGGCTTTGAAAACAGAAGCCATGGGATTGGCCATGATGTTAGAAATTCCTTTGGTGATTATCAATATTCAACGTGGTGGCCCTTCTACAGGTTTGCCTACCAAAACTGAACAGTCTGATTTAATGCAGGCTTATTATGGACGTAATGGTGAAGCTCCAATTCCAGTCATTGCTTCTTCAACACCAAGCGATTGCTTTGACGTAGCATTTGAAGCCGTGCGTATTGCTGTGCAACACATGACACCCGTAATTTTGCTGAGCGATGGTTATATTGCCAATGGTGCAGAACCTTGGAAATTCCCCAAAGCAGCAGACTTACCAAAGATTGAAGTAAGCTTCAAACAATCAAAAGACGAAGGAGACGATAAATACAAACCATATAAGCGTGACGAAAAATTAGTTCGCCCTTGGGCAGTTCCTGGCACACCAGGTTTGGAACACCGCATTGGTGGTTTGGAAAAGCAGGATGTAACTGGTAACGTAAACTACGAACCAGAGAATCACCAGCACATGATTAATGTTCGTCAAGCCAAAGTAGACAAGATTGCGGACTATATTCCTTTGCAAACCATTGACAGCGGAGCCGATAAAGGTAAAGTATTGATTCTTGGTTGGGGTTCTACCTATGGTGCTATCAAAAGTGCCTGTCATGAACTACAAGCAGAAGGTCATGCCGTGAGCCACGCGCATATTCGCTACCTGCGTCCCTTCCCTAAAAACTTAGGCGAGATCTTGAAAAACTTTGACAAAGTATTGGTACCTGAAATCAACAATGGTCAGCTGGTAAGAATTATCCGCGATGCATATTTTGTTGATGCCATCCCTTACAACAAAGTGATGGGTATTCCTATCACCAAGTCTGAATTGGTAGACCAGGTGCACAAACTGTTATAACCCCTATACTAAATACGTTCAACCAGAAGCAACTCCTAATCGGGTTGCTTCTTTGTTTTATAGAAGCCCTTGAAAAATAACTGATTGGCATTGTGTTTTTTAAAATTTGTTTTTCGGCTTACAACTGATTCGGAATAGTAGTTACTTTTTTGATTTTTAAAAAAAGGCTGTTTTTATACTTGTTCTAGTATAAAAACGGGGGGGGCTATTTTATACACGTTCTAGTATAAAACCAAAAAGAAATTTATACTC
>CALRXZ020000072.1:0-19329 GCA_943372255.1 Chitinophaga pinensis | reverse complement strand
ATAAGCATTGGCCATATCATAAAAAATAGTTTTGCTAAACCCTGGTTCTTTTTGATAAACCAATTCAAAATCGGCTAATGCTGGTTCTGGATCATACAAATAATACAATTGAAGTGCACCTCTTTCATACAATGTTTTAATATGATTAGGATCCAATGCTAAAGCTTGATTAAATGCAGCCAAAGCATTCACATAGTCTTTTTTTTGTGTCAACTGCTTGCCCTTGTGATAAAAGCTATTGGCATTCTGTGCAGGCGCTAGAAGAGAATTCAATAATATCCAAATCAGTAAAATGGGTGCTTGAATAACAAATGATTTGGACTGCATTAGCTAAATTTAATCAAGTTGTTTAAGGCTCTGATTATATAGATTTTGCAAAAAAACGGATAACCAAACACTTACTGACCCTACTAGCAATCCACCACCAACGTCTAAAGGAAAATGTTGTGCAAGGTATACTCTAGAATAGCCTACCAATAATGCATAAGATAGTCCTATGGGCACTATCCATTTTTTAGGCACTAACAAACAGGCCAAGAGAAAGATACAGCATGCCGTGGTGGTATGGCCAGATGGAAAACTATAAAATCCATGAAGCTCCACACCCTCAACAGTATGAATCAGAGACCTGTCTGTAATTAATGAAGTTGGTCTTGGTTCTGCTGTGAATATATAATTTTTAATTCCCTGCGCCAAAAGCGTAGACATACTAATGGTACTAATCAATAGTACAAATTGTTGTCTTTTTTTCCAGATAAATAAAACGGCAATTGGAATCCAGATAAGTCCATCACCCAAATAGGTAAAGTATTCGAAAAATGAATCTGCAAATTTGCCCAAGTCATTATTGAAGAAAAGGAATACAGGAATTTTACCAAGGAAAAGAGAACTAGCTATCAATAAAATGCCAACAATGATGGAAGCCAAGGTTCCAGTTTTCAAATAGTTGGTTGATAGGTTATTCATTGTTTTCAGATTAAAACAAATCTAATAAAAAATCCCGGCTACCTTGGTAACCGGGATCTGGAACTTTTCAAAATCCTTTATTGTATGCCAGCCAATTCTAAACTCCTTTTTTTCAAATGGATAATGTCTAGGTTATCAATAATTGGGTCTACAGTCAGAATCAATGAAGTTTGATTCTCTTTCCACCAGCTATTTTGAATCAATTCTTGAACGGGTAATACGCCAATCAGGTATTTCCTGTCAGCGTCTGCATGCCATTCTTCAATCCATTCAAATTTCTCTCTTGGAATATATTTCCAGTCATCAAAACTCAAATACACTTTTACAAAATACTCATTGGTCAATTCATGAGGAGTATGGTGGTAGCGTTTTTTATACTCATAGCGATAGTTGTATCTAAGTGCAGAGATATCACTCAATACGGCAGAGGCGGTAGGAAAACTTCCTGCACCTTTGCCATAAAAGAATTGCTTGTCTGCAAAACCACTTTCAATGACTACCCCATTGTATTCATTTTTAACAAAAGACAGGGGATCTCCATTTTTAACAAACTGTGGCAAAACAAAAGCTGCAACTTTTCCATTCTTCAATTTTTTGGCTTGGCCAATCAATTTAATATCCAAGCCTTTTTCTTTTGCAACCAAGGCATCGCTTAGTTGTATATTTTGAATTCCAGTAAACAGAATATTGTCAGGGTGTTCTACAATCCCATAAGCATGGTTTAACAGTATTGACCATTTGTTTACAGCGTCATATCCTTCTACATCCAGTTTTGGATTACTTTCTGCAAAGCCCAATTGTTTGGCCAGTAAAAGAGCGGATTGAAAATCCAATTTATCCTCAAACATCTTGGTTAAGATGAAATTGGTTGAACCATTAACAATGGCTTTAATGCTATGCAATAAGTCATTGTCATAGTATTCTTCTAAGTTTCTAATAACAGGAATTGAAGCGCAAGCAGCAGCTTCACAAAGAAAGGGTAGGCCAGTTTCCTGTTGCAATTGTAAAATTTCTGGCAAATGTTCTGCAATCATTTTTTTGCTAGCACTTACCACTGCTTTACCTCCGCGTAGCGCGATGCTTACAATTTCAAATGCGGCATCAGCGTCATCAATCACTTCAACTACTACATTAATTTCTGGGTCATTTAAGATTTCTTCTTTAACGGTTGTAAACAAAGCATCCGGGGCATTTCTTTGCTTTCCTGGATGTTTGATACAGACTTTTTTAATACTGGCATTTAGTGAGGGAGTTTGTTGCAAAACCTTGTACAAACCTTCTCCTACAACACCAAATCCAAATAAACCAATTGTCAATTTTTTGTGCGTTTCCATACTTGTTCTTTCTATTAAACTGTTGCTGTTTCGTATTTATTTGTTGTTTTCGTATTTCTAACTTTTTCAAAAGCCTGTTCCAAATCTACAATTAGGTCTTCGGCTTCTTCAAGACCAATGGATAGTCTTAATAAACTATCCACTACGCCATTGGCCCTTCTTTTCTCCACAGGAATAGACTTGTGGGTCATATTGGCTGGATGTGAGATCAAGCTTTTGATGCCACCCAGACTTTCGGCTAATTTGAACAAAACTGTGTGCTTTACCAATTCTATGGCTGCAGCTTCTGTATCGTTTTTTAAACTAAATGAAATGATACCTCCAAAACCTTTTGCTTGCTTGCTTGCAATGTCATGGTTAGCATGTGTTTTCAATCCTGGATAATAGACTTGATCAACCAACGGATGTTGTTCTAGCCATTGCGCCACTTCTAAAGCTGTATTACAATGTTGTCTAATGCGAAGGTGTAGGGTTTCAATACCTCTAATGGTCAACCAACTATCAAATGGTCCCAAAATATTGCCACAGGCATTTTGGTAGAATTTTAATTTGGCACCCAATTCAGGATTCTTGGTAACAACTAAACCAGCAATCAGGTCACTATGGCCTCCCAAATATTTGGTGGCACTATGGACTACTATATCTGCGCCTAATGTTAAAGGAGTTTGTAATGCTGGAGTAGCAAAGGTATTGTCAACACAAAGCAATGCATTATTGGTTTTGGCTATTTTAGCAATTGCTGCAATATCAGAAATCTTTAAAGTGGGATTTGTTGGGGTTTCCAACCAAATCAACTTGGTTTTAGGAGTAATTGCTTCAAATACTTTTTCGGTATTAGAAGTATCTACATAATGCACTTTAATGCCAAATTGCTCATAAACTGCATTGAATAGTCTAAATGCTCCACCATAGATATCATCTACGGCTACAATTTCATCTCCAGTTTTTAGCAACTTGATCACGCAATCTATGGCAGCCAAACCACTTGCAAATGCAAGCCCGGTGCTGCCTTTTTCTAATTTGGCAATCAATTGTTCTAAAACAGCCCTAGTAGGGTTGTTTGAACGGGAATAATCATAACCCTTGTTCACACCTGGTGCATCTTGCACAAAAGTAGATGTTTGATAAATGGGCACTGAAATGGCACCAGTTAATGGGTCAACGGGGATGCTGTGGATCAATTCGGTAATACTGCTCATTTGGCTGTTTTTAAAATGATTTAAATACTGCCTTTGCAACAACTTTCTTGGAATCTGTAGAGTCTGCTTACCGGAACTTTTCTGCCTTATGGGCAATAAAAAAGCTCATCCGGTAAGTCAGATGAGCTTGAAATATATTTTTCCCTTGAGGGATCATAAACAAACTTTTACTCTGACTTATCTCTGTACCCATGGGTACTGGAGTTGGCACCTTCATACTGTTGAGTAACAATATGGGTTGCCAAGGCTTCATCGGGCCAAATCCCTCTGCCTTTCTTGATAAGTTATCTTAAAGAACTAGGGCAAAGATAATGGGCAAAAGATCAATTTTCCAAATAAAAGTCTACTAAAATGGTAGAAATAATTTTAAAACCCAATGCTGTAAAGGGTTTTAGCAATAAAATATTTTTTTAAGCGATTTACTATTTTCCGTCTTAGGCAAACTGGTTCAATGAAATCTAGCTTTTTAAAACTTATTGGCTTGGGCATTGTTTGTACATTTACATCCCTTATTAGCGCATGGCAAAGAAAAAATCAATACCCAATATACCCGAAGAACCTATTAACCAACCTTCATTGGAATTCATTGAAGTTTTTGGCGCAAGGGAGCATAACCTGAAAAACATTGATATCAGTATTCCCAAAAACAAATTGGTGGTCTTTACTGGGGTAAGTGGCAGTGGAAAATCATCCCTGGCATTTGATACTATTTATAATGAAGGGCAGCGCAGGTATATGGAAAGTTTTAGTGCCTATGCGCGTCAGTTTATGGGCGATATGGAAAGACCTGATGTAGACAAGATTACAGGTCTAAGTCCCGTAATTTCTATTGAGCAAAAAACCACCAATAAGAATCCAAGGTCTACGGTAGGAACTGTTACAGAAGTGTATGATTTTATGCGTTTGTTGTTTGCAAGAATAGGCGAAGCATATAGCTACAACACGGGTAAAAAAATGGTGAAATTTAGTGAAGAGGAGATTGTAGAAAATATTGTGGAAAGATTTTCCAACAAAAAAATCTCATTGTTAGCACCATTAATCAGAGGTAGGAAAGGGCATTATAGAGAACTCTTTGAAGACATTCGAAAGAAGGGTTATCTAAAAGTGCGTGTAGATGGTGAGATCATGGACCTTACACCCAAATTGCAAGTAGACCGTTATAAGATCCACGATATTGAAGTAGTAGTAGATAGGTTAGCGGTAACCCCAGACATGAAAGTCAGGTTAAGCCAAAGTGTGCAACAGACTTTAAAAACGGGTAAGGACTTATTGTTTTTATTGGTGAATGATTCCAATAAATTGGTGCAATACTCCAAACAACTCATGTGCGAAGACACAGGCATTAGTTATGAAGAACCATCGCCCAATGCATTTTCTTTTAACTCGCCTTATGGGGCATGCCCTACCTGCAAGGGATTGGGAAATGTTTATAGCATTAGCATGGAAGCGGTATTGCCAGACCCATCGCTCAGCGTAAAAGCCGGTGGTATTGCGCCTTTGGGAGAACAACGTGATGCGCATATGTTTAGAAGTGTTGAAGCGCTAGCTAAAAAACACAAAATCAATTTGGACAAACCTATCAAGGATCTTCCAACTGCTTCTTTGAATATACTCTTGTATGGGAATTCAGAAGGGCCTGAAGTAGACGCATTAGAAGTGGATGATGCAATCATTCCTGGATCTACCTATGAAGGAGATTTTGAAGGCATCATTCCAATGCTCAAGCGTTGGTTTGCTGGAAACGGTAGTTCAGAAGGGCTTAGGGATTGGGTAGAGCAATTTATGGAGCTCAAAAAATGCACGTCATGTAATGGAGCTCGTTTAAAACAAGAAAGTCTTTGGTTTAAAGTAGACGAAAAAAATATTGCAGAATTAAGCCACTTAAATTTAGACAAATTAATAGTTTGGTTTGAGGGCATTGAAAAAAGACTAAGTAAAAAACAGAATGCCATTGCCAAAGACATTCTCAAAGAAATCAGAGAGCGTCTGCAATTTTTGCTAGATGTTGGTCTTACCTATCTATCCCTAGACAGACCTTCAAGAACCCTTAGTGGGGGAGAGTCTCAGCGGATTAGGTTGGCAACTCAAATTGGATCTCAATTACAGGGTATTACCTATGTGCTAGATGAGCCTTCTATAGGATTGCATCAGCGTGATAACCATCGGTTGATTTTGGCTTTGCAAAATCTACGTGATATTGGTAATAGTGTATTGGTAGTGGAGCATGATAAAGACATTATGATGGCTGCTGACTTTTTGGTAGATATTGGTCCCAAAGCAGGAATACATGGTGGACGCATTGTTGCAGCTGGGACTCCTCAAGAAGTTTTGCTCAGCCATTCTGATACGGCGCAATACCTCAATGGTGAAAAGTCAATTCCTATTCCTGCTGAAAGAAGAAAAGGGAATGGGAAAAGCCTAGAAATTAAAGGTGCCAATGGGAATAATTTAAAACAGGTCTCTGTAGAAATACCATTGGGAAAATTAGTTGTGGTGAGTGGGGTAAGTGGTTCTGGTAAATCAACATTGATCAATGAAACGCTTTACCCATTGTTATCAAAGCACTGCTATAATAGCAAGGCCATTGCCATGGAATACAAGAGTATCAAGGGTTTGGAGCAAATTGATAAAGTTATTGAAATTGACCAATCGCCCATTGGTAGAACACCAAGAAGTAATCCTGCTACTTACTGTGGTTTTTTTACAGAAATCAGAACTTTGTTTGCAGCTGTTCCGGAAGCAAAAATTAGGGGTTATAACGCAGGGCGATTTTCCTTTAATGTAAAAGGCGGAAGGTGTGACATGTGTGAGGGTGGTGGTATGCGTACTATTGAAATGAATTTCTTACCAGACGTTTATGTACACTGTGAGAAATGTAATGGGAAACGCTATAATCGTGAAACCTTAGAGATTCGCTATAAGGGCAAATCTATCAGTGATGTATTGAACATGACGGTGGATGAAGCTTGTGAATTTTTTCAAGCAGTACCCTTTATTTATCGCAAGATTAAAGTGCTACAAGACGTAGGTTTAGGTTATATAACCCTAGGCCAATCTGCTGTAACCTTGAGTGGGGGAGAGGCACAGCGAGTAAAGTTGGCTACAGAATTGGGAAAGAAAGATACTGGTAAAACATTTTATATCTTAGATGAACCTACTACCGGTTTACATTTTCAAGACATTCAACATTTGTTAGATGTTCTGAATAAATTAGTAGACAGGGGTAATACGGTTTTGGTGATTGAACATAATTTAGACGTGATTAAAGTAGCTGACCATATTATTGATTTGGGTCCAGAGGGAGGAGATGGAGGAGGAAGAATTTTGTTTGAAGGTGTGCCCGAACAAATGGTCAAAAACAAGGAAAGCCATACCGCTCGATTCCTTAAATTGGAGTTGGGTATAAAATAGCAACCATGGATTTGGAACAACTCAATTTCCTGCCAGAATGGGACGAGAACCGTTTTAGTAAACGAATGAATCGTCATGGAGAAGCTTGGAAAAATGCTCCTGGCATTTTGGCTGCAAGAGATTTGTACAAACAGTGGCGAGAGCTTTTTGGATTGGTTATTGCTTTTTCGGAAAATTTAGCTGATGACAATGATGGTACGCATCAATCCTCCACCAAATCTTTGATTTATCAAAATGCCATGATTGTTGCACCCAAGATTATTGGCGCAGTTAGTGTGGAATCCTACACGCTTAAAATGGAAAATGCCGCTCTTATAAGAAGTAATTGCAGGCAGATGATGGAGCAAATCAATTTTGCCGTACTCATGGGCTGGGCCGATGAAGCCTACAAACAAGTCAT
Source organism: Chitinophaga pinensis (assembly GCA_943372255.1). Taxonomy (GTDB): domain Bacteria; phylum Bacteroidota; class Bacteroidia; order Chitinophagales; family Chitinophagaceae; genus Sediminibacterium; species Sediminibacterium pinensis_M. The sequence continues at coordinate 12,019 of CALRXZ020000072.1, read as the reverse complement.
TGAAGAATCTTTAGACCAATTCAGACAGCTATTTCGTGTTTGGGTAAACACTTTTGAAAAAGATAGTTTTGATGACGAGTGGGGCTTATTCTTATGATCTAAGGCAGATTATATTGCTAGACACATGTCTAAATTGAAACCCTGGTGTTCAAAATCCCCGATTTTTTTAAATCCCCATTTTTGATAATAGGCTACGGCTTTTTCATTACTAAGTTGAACTCCACCCCATAAAAAAATCCTTTTAATATGCATGGATGGCATGTTCTCAAGAATAAATTGCATTAAACCATTTCCAATATTTTTCCCCTGCCAGTTGTCAGCAACCGAAGGTGCTAAGCTTGCGTCAAAGAAGGAATCTAGTTGGTAACCTAAAAGACTTATTCTCTGTTTATCGTAGGCTTGCATTCCCCTTTTTAAAATGGCATAGGCAACAATATTTCCGGTTGATGTATCCAATCCCAAAAAACCAGTAAGCGTTGGATCTTGATAAAAATGAACAATACCCTCTCTTGAAAAATCATGAGGACCAAACCTAGATTTAGATTCGTTACTAAGCGCGTCTAAATAACTTATTAATGCCTCTAGGTCTGAAGCAAATAATTTACGATAGACAATATTTGGGTTTAAAAAAGGCTTCATAGACCCGCTGGTCTTATCATCTTTATATGATCAATCCCATCTTCATCATAGATATCGCCAGTGGCTACAAAGCCCAAAGACTCGTAAAAGTTTTTCAAATAGTATTGCGCGCCAATTTTAATTCCTGTATCTCCGTATAAGGCAATACAATGTGCAATGGCTTCTTGCATCAATTCTTTTCCTGCACCTTTGCGTCTATAACTTTGTCTATTCACCACCCTGCCAATGGAGGGATAATCAGGATATGCTACACCCTGAGGTACAATTCTTGCACTAGCAACTAGGGTGGTACCGTCCCATCCTAGTAGATGATGGCAAGCTTGGTCTTTACCGTCTAGGTCTTGGAAAATACAGTTCTGTTCAATAATAAAGACTTCTACCCTTAGCTGTAATAGCGCATAAAGGCTTTCATTTTTCAAATCTTGGAAGGGAATTAGCTCCCATTGATAGCTTTTTTGGGTCATTATTTACCTATTCTTATCTTAAAATCACTGATTCCAATGCAAAACTAATGGTAGAACCACAATATTTTTACACCTTTGCAGCCTTGCAAAACGCAAGAATTCATCTCTGAGACTCAAATCTATGCAGAAAAAAGTTGCCATTATTGGTGCTGGACCAGCAGGTTTAACCGCAGCCTATCTTTTAGGTAAGGCCAACCAGCAGGTAGTGGTGTTTGAAAAAGACCCCAAATACGTGGGTGGTATTTCTAGAACAGAAACCTACAAAGGTTACAGTTTTGACATTGGAGGTCACAGATTCTTTTCAAAATCTAAAGAAGTAGAAGATTTTTGGACAGAAATTTTGGGTGATGAAATGTTGGAACGTCCTAGAAGTTCACGTATCTATTATAATAAGAAATTTTTCTCTTATCCTTTGGTGGCATTTGAAGCACTCATGAAATTGGGCATCTGGGAAAGTTTTCTTTGTGTGATGAGTTATTTGCAAGCCAAGGTTTTTCCAGTTAAAAATCCAACCAATTTTGAAGACTGGGTAACCAATCAATTTGGTAAGCGTTTGTTCAATATATTTTTCAGAACCTATACAGAAAAGGTTTGGGGAATTCCTTGTAAAGAAATTTCTGCTGACTGGGCTGCCCAACGCATTAAGGGTTTGTCACTTAGTTCTGCCATTTGGAACGCATTGTTCAAACCCAAGGCAGCTAAAGGTTCTAAAGACAAAGTGATCAAGACTTTGATTGATTCTTTCCGTTATCCCAAAAAAGGACCTGGGATGATGTGGGAAGTATGTACCCAAAAATGTTTGGCCTTGGGTGTGCAAGTAGAAATGAATACAGGTGTAAAAGACATTGCTCAAGCTGATGGCAAATGGACCGTTCATACCAATGATCAAAGAAGCTTTGAAGGATTTGATTATGTACTTTCTTCTGCGCCAATGCGTGAACTAATTCCTAGTGTAGCGCCACAGTTTCCAGCTAATCCTTTACAGTCATCACAGCAATTGGGCTATCGCGATTTTGTAACCGTGGTACTGATTTGTAAAGACGAAGACGCATTCTCTGATAACTGGATTTATATTCATGATCCCAGTGTACAAGTAGGAAGGATTCAGAATTTCAAATCTTGGAGCCCCTATATGGTGCCAGACCCAGAAATGGCATGTTATGGATTGGAGTATTTCTGCTTTGAAGGCGATGGTCTATGGACTAGCTCTGATGAGACCTTGATTAATCTTGGTAAAAAAGAAATTGAGCAGATTGGTTTAACCACTGGTGCTGCCGTTGTAGACGGATATGTGGTGCGTCAACCCAAAGCTTATCCGGTATATGACCAAGACTACAAACAAAATGTGGAAGACGTAAGAGAAGCCCTTAAAGCTTATCCAGGTCTGTATTTGGTAGGTAGAAACGGGATGCACAAATACAATAACCAAGACCATAGTATGATGACGGCCATGTTGGCTGCCAAGAATATTATTGCAGGTCAGGAATTATATGATCTCTGGGATGTGAATGAAGACGCTGAATACCACGAAGGAGGGCTAAGAGGTGCTGAAGAAGGGGAAAAAATCGCAGAGCGATTAGTTCCCCAAAAAATTCAACACTAACGTCCAATACCTGGTACTACCGGTAAACTTTCATTGCCATTTTCATTAACTGCTTGCACAGCAAAGAAGTAATTGTCTTTTGAAAATGGTAGTAGGTATTCCTTGTCTGTAGTAAAGTATTTTTTCTGCCAGAAAGCACTGGTGGTTTCTCTTTGTAAAATATAATAGCCTTTTACTTTTCCTGTTTTGGGTGCTGACCAGCTCAGGTAAGAATAGTTAGATAATTTTCTCACTTCTATTTTTACTTCTTCTGGCATGGCAGGAGCCTTGGCTAAATTAGCCAAGTTAGAAAGATTCATAGCTGTGTTCTTGCGCAGGTATTCAAAGTCCATAAATTCTGGAAGGTCTCCATACTGGATGCCATTCTTTTTTTCTACGTCTTTGTGCTGGTGATTGTAGTTCTCATTCATTTCAGAAATACGTACAGCCGCATAGCCGTTTTCTACATAGGGTGTATGGTCTCCACCACGCAAGAATCGGTCATTACGATAAATCATGACTACTTCTAAATTCTCAACATAACGTTCTCCTATCTCTTTTACATATCGCGCAAGCTGCCTAGATTTTCCATCATTCTCTAATCCCAGCTGTCTAATTTGTTTGGCTGCTTTTTCAGTTTCATAAGCAGGTAAGCCTTCTGAGAATACCCTGATTCTAGTATTGTCAATGATATTGGTTTCATTGCTATTATTACTACCCATGATATCATTGTTCAATACAGCTTCAATTCTAACACTGTCTTTTTTGAATTTATTGGCCATATAATAGGCGCCAAGTAAGCCCTGTTCTTCTCCACTAACCGTAACAAAAATGATAGTTGCAGGAAAACTTTGTTTACTCATGATTCGTGCGCATTCTAATACGGCTGCGGAACCACTACCATCATCATTTGCACCAGGAGCATCACCAATTCTATCTGTTGGGCTTCCGCGCATATTATCTAAATGCCCACTAATGAGGAAAATGCGTTTGTCATTGGGGTCTGTTCCTTTAAGGGTGGCTACTACATTTCCCAATAGGGTAGCAGTGTCTATTCTTCTTTTGTCAGGTTGTAAGGTGGTGGTATCAATAAAAGCGGTTAGTCTTCCACCAGATGATTTTGCAAAGCTGTTGAATTTAGACAAGACCCAATTTCTTGCAGCACCAATACCTCTTTTGGGATCATTGGCAGCACTCATGGTATTCCTGGTGCCAAAAGAAACCATTTGACGTATATAGGATTCCAAAGAATCTGCAGATACTTCTTTAACCATGGAGGCAATGGATGCATCACGATTAATTGTGGTTTGCGCTTTTGCATGGAAAAATGACATGGCCAAGAGACAGCAAATAATTTGTTTTTTCATGTGTGGGTTATTGTGGTCAAAATGATCAATAGCGTTTAATAATGGTATTTGTCTTTCCAACGGTCTTTCAAAAACTTTCTCAATTCATTCTCTCTGGCATTATTACCTGGCTCATAAAATTTGGTGCCAACCAAGGGAGCTGGTAAGTATTCCTGTTCAATAAAATTGCCCTGACCCAAATGCGAATACTGGTAATTTTTTCCATAGTCCATGTCTTTCATCATCTTGGTAGGAGCGTTACGAATATGCAAGGGTACCGGCTGGTCTCCAAATTGTTGCACTGCTTTCTGTGCTTCCATAATGGCTACCACAGCGGCATTGCTTTTTGGCGATGATGCCAAATAGGTAACACATTGAGCCAGAATAATTCTACTTTCCGGATAGCCAATTTTAGAAACGGCTTCAAAGCAACCATTTGCCAGCAAAAGCGCATTGGGATTGGCATTGCCAATATCTTCACTAGCAAAAATGAGCATTCTTCTGGCTATGAATTTTACGTCTTCACCGCCCTCAATCATTCTTGCCAACCAATACATGGCACCATTAGGGTCACTTCCGCGCATACTCTTTATAAAGGCAGAAACAATATCATAATGTTGTTCTCCCTGCTTATCATACAACGCAATTTTGTTTTGGGCTACTTGCATGACCAATGCGTCTGTAATAGGAATTTTTCCTTTTTGTTGTTTTACAGAAGCGGGTATGGAATTAGCAACCAATTCAAAGAGGTTCAATAGTTTTCTAGCGTCTCCCCCAGAAATCCGAATCATGGCTTCCGTTTCTTTCAGCTCTAATTGCAAAGATTGCATGAAAGCATCTTTTTCTAAAGCCTGGTGCAAAAGCCTGATCATGCCGTCTTGGTCCAATGCTTTGAGTACATAAACCTGACACCTACTTAATAAGGCACTGTTGACTTCAAAACTGGGGTTCTCCGTAGTTGCACCAATCAAAGTAATAATCCCTTTTTCAACCGCTCCTAATAAGGCATCTTGTTGGCCTTTGTTGAATCTATGAATCTCATCAATAAAGAGAATAGCACCTATTTGCTCCTTGGCTGTTTCAATTACTTCTCTTACGTCTTTGACACCACTGCTGATGGCGCTTAATTGAAAATAAGGTACATGTAAACTATGGGCAATAATATTGGCAATAGAAGTTTTTCCCACGCCGGGAGGTCCCCACAAAATCATGGAAGGAATCCTGCCCTGTTCTATAGCATTGCGTAAAATACTGCCTTTACCAGTCAGGTGTTCTTGACCAATCAAGTCATCCAGGGTTGCTGGTCTAATTCTTTCTGCTAATGGAATACTGCTGTTCACATGAGCAAAGTACTAAAATGTAAGGGCTTTTAGAAAGGAAATTGTCAAAAGGCAATTAAGCTTCTTTTGGTAAAAATAAATGGGCATATTCTTTCAACAACTTGAAACAAATGCTAATATGAACTAGTAGGCTTAAGGATAAGAAAAAGAAGAAATAAGCCATGCCCTTGATCATTTTTAGAAATAATCCATTGTTCATTTGGCTGGGCATATTTGGTTGTGCTGCCAATGCTTTGTCTGCAAATTCTTGCAAACTAGCAGAACCCATATAAAAAATACTAACCGAAATAAGCATGAACTGAAATCCCAGGAATAGGGTCACATAGGCATTTACTTTAATCCAATCTTTAACCGATGCTCCTAAAACTTGTTTTCTATTAAGACCCATCAATAGAAAATAAAAAGAACTGAGTACATAAATAATCATACCTGTTAGCAAGAATACAGGGAAAAAAAGACTGGGATTACCAAGCGCCATAACAATGGCTATAAAGTCCATAACTATGAAAAAAAGAGCAATTGGTAAGAGTATAAAACTCAATATTCTAAATAAAGTAAGTTGGTTCATGGCGGCAGCTATTGTTGTTGTTGCCCGGCAAAGTTATCAATAATTAGTTCTGCCTCCTCCGATGCGGATTGTTTTTGCATTTTAACGGAGTTGATTTCTTCAAATACATGTCCATCTTCATATCCTACAGATACATAAACAGAAAGTGATTGCCTGGCAGGTCCCTTAAATGTTCCTTTGGCTGGAGTGCAATAACTAAAATCCCTTCCTACTGCTAATTTTACGTGGTTATTGGTAGCCCAGACATTATTGGTAGGGTCAATGCCTATCCATCCATGATTGGGTACAAAAGCTTCTACCCAAGCGTGAGTAGCACCTTCTCCGCGCATACCATTTTTATTGGGACAGATATAGCCACTCACATATCTAGATGGAATTCCAATCATTCTAAGCAATTCTAGCATTACGTGTGCAAAATCCTGACAAACTCCCGCTTTTTGAGCTACAATTTCATCAACCGTAGTTTCAATTGTAGTAATGCCTTTGATATAAGTAAAATCAGTAAAAATAAAAGCACAACAATCTTTGACAACCTGATCAATGGTTTTATCTGGGCTATAAAAACTGGCTATATAAGATTGCATCAAGGCTTCTGAGCTACTTGGAGAAGTTCTAACTAATTCCAACAAGTGCAAATCATTGCCAATGGCTTTTTCCAGGTCTGATACATAACTAGGTAAAGCAATATTTGGTTCAGGGGCAATGGCTGTTCTTACCGTTAATTTGCTTTCAATCACCATTTCTTGATGGGGTTGCAAAAGGTTAAAACAGCCTGTTTTATTACCCCAATAATCAGTATAAGTTAATACTTCAGGTTGACCTGTAATAATTAGTTCTTGGTGTAAGACTTCTTGTTCAGGAACAACAAAAGGAAAAATCTTGATTTCATTCACACTTTCCTTAACCGGTCTATCATAATCGTATCTGGTAATGTGATGTATCGTAAAAACGGACATGCGCTAGGCTGTTTAAGAATAAGAGAAATAGGTTCTGCCTAAGTCACGGCTGAATTCGTTTAATTCCTTCCGTACATAAATCAGATAGTTTTCTAACCCTTCTCTTTCTACCAATTCCAAATCGGCAAATTTTACAGAACTGTATAATCGGCCAAAGGAACGGCTCAATTGAATGCTACCTTCCACAGGGTTAGAGGCTGCAATATCGGATAAATATTTGTTAGCCCTGTCCAAAGCATAATAAACCGATCTGGGGAAGTTCTTATCAAATAGCAATTGTTGGGCTACATTGTAGTTATGGTGCTGGTTGCTATAGTTTTTCAAATGCAGCTCATAACCAGATAATGCCAATAAAAGGCTTCTCCAAAAAAGAATATCCTGCTCGTTTTTAAAGTCAAACCCCGTTTTCTTAAAATAGAAGTGGGTAAATTCTGCTGTTAGTAAGCACCTTTCCGTTTGTTTTCCAAGATTCATATAATTCCATCCTTGACCTCTAGGCATGGTACTATCTGTTATGCCACAAAATTGATCGCTACTATTGATAAAGGCATCAATGATCAAAATGGCGTCTGGGCCCGCAATTTTTTCAGCAATTCCGGGTTGGTTAACCTGATGGTAGATGAGGTTCATCTGTTCCCAAACTTCCTTGGTAATTTGATCCTGTACTCCTCTAGCATTTTCTCTTGCTCTAGTGATAATTACCTTTAAAGAATTGGTATTCTTGGTGTCTAGTAACAGGTATTGTAAAGCTGCTGCATTATTCTGTTTTAAACGCGCTATTTCTTCTTGATTCAAGGAGGTAAAAATCTTTAAAGCAGGTTCCCAGGTCATGCCACTTGCCTGAACTTTATCAAAGGAAAGGATATAACTGGTTTTCATCAAACGGAGCATGCCGTCGGCACGTTCCATATAACGGTGCATCCAATATAGTGAGTCGGCTATTCTACTTAACATAGTTGTTGTTTCAAGTGCTACAATGCTGTTTCATTAATGGTTGGGCATGTCTACTACCCATGTGTCTTTACTTCCGCCACCCTGTGAAGAATTTACAACCAAGGAACCTTCTCTTAAAGCTACCCTAGTTAATCCTCCAGCAACAACGTCAATACCGTTAGGGCCACAGAGAGAATAAGGGCGAAGGTCAACGTGTCTGGGTTGTAACTTGCCATCTATTAAGCAAGGAACAGTAGACAATTGAATAATGGGTTGTGCAATAAAACCACGAGGATTGGCTAAGATATTTTCTTTGGCTTTTTCCATAGCAGCTTCAGTAGCGCTATTTCCCATCACCATACCATAACCACCAGATTGATTGGTTTCTTTGATCACCATCTTGTGCATGTTCTTGAAAACATGTTCCCGCTCTTCATCAATATTCATATGATAAGTAGGAATATTGGGAAGGATAGTTTCTTCGTTTAAGTAATATTTAATCATGTCTGGTACGTAAGCGTATACAGCCTTATCATCGGCCACGCCATTACCTAAGGCATTCACAATTGCCACATTGCCTTTTCTATAAGCACTAATTAATCCAGGAACTCCCAGGGCAGAATCTGGTCTAAAAACCAAGGGGTCTAAAAACTCGTCATCAATTCTTCTATAAATCACGTCTACTTGTCTTAGACCGGCAGTGGTTTTCATATAGACTTTCTGATTGTCTACCAATAAGTCCCTACCTTCTACTAATTGAATACCCATTTGGCGGGCCAAAAAAGTATGTTCAAAATAGGCTGAATTATACATGCCAGGGGTTAGTAAAACCACCGTTGGATTAGCGTTTTGCCTAGGTGCTAATTGAATCAGATTATCATGTAATAACAAAGGATAATTGTTGATCATCCGCACATTATTATCCGCCAATAAATTAGGGAAAATGCGCTTGGTCACTTCTCTATTTTCCAGCATATAAGAGACACCTGATGGGGTTCTCAAATTGTCTTCCAAAATATAGAAAGTGCCATCGTCCCCTCTAATTAAATCAATACCCGCAATATGCACATAGATATCAAATGGAACTTTTATGCCAAATACTTCACGGGTAAAATGCGGACAGGATGCAATTAAATCGGCAGGGATTACGCCGTCTTTGACAATTTCTTGATCATTGTAAATGTCTTTCAGAAATAAATTAAGCGCCTTAATCCTTTGTTGAATTCCCTTTTCAATATGAGTCCATTCAGCTCCAGTAATAATTCTAGGAATAATGTCAAAGGGAAAAATTCGTTCAATTCCCTCATTTTCACTGTAAACAGTAAAAGTGATTCCTTGACTCATAAATAGTTCTGAAGCTAGCTTGTGTTTCTGTTCCAGTTCAGCCAAACTCAATTTGCTGCCGGTTTCATAGATAGAATAGTACTGTTGCCTAATTCCATCATTGCTTTTCATTTCGTCCCATATATGTGACACAATGGGGTAATTATTGAAGAGGGCCTCTCCAGTCATAAGCATAGTTTTGTATGGTCAGTTACAAAAAAAAGGTTGCAAGCCAGCCTGTTATGGCTTAGCAAACAACCTTCTCTAAATTAAGGATTAATTTGATTGGGCAAGAATGAATTTAAAAACTGCCCATTTTTAATGGATAGAAATATGATTTTACTGCAAATTCAACTTGATTTGCAATTCAGTGAATTGTTTGTCATCAATGGTACTAGGCGCGTCTAACATCACATCACGACCAGAGTTGTTTTTTGGGAAGGCAATAAAGTCTCTGATACTTTCACTGCCACCTAAAATGGCACAAAGTCTATCAAAACCAAATGCCAAACCACCATGTGGCGGTGCACCATATTCAAAAGCACCCAACAAGAAACCAAATTTGTGTTGCGCTTCTTCTTCACTCATCCCCAATGCTGCAAACATTTTTTCTTGCAGGTTGCGTTGGAAAATTCTAATAGAACCACCTCCAATTTCGTTGCCATTTAAAACCATATCATAGGCATTTGCCTTGATATTGGAATAAGGGTGTTCTAAGTATTTTTCAGCATTTTCAATCACTGGATTGTTGTTGATCATGATCTCAATCTCATCCGGTTTGGGAGAAGTAAAGGGATGGTGTCTGGCCACCCAGCGATTGTCTTCTTCTGCATATTCAAATAATGGGAAGTCCATTACCCAAAGCAATTTGAATTCATCATCCTTTCTAAAGCCCAAGCGCTTGCCCATTTCTAAGCGTAATTCGCTGGTGGCTTTTCTAGTTCTTTCTTCTCTTCCTGCTAAGATTAAAACTAAGTCGCCAGCAACAGCACCAGCTGCATCTGCAATGGCTTTTAGTTTGTCTTCCGAGTAGAATTTGTCAACACTACTTTTATAAGTTCCATCAGCATTACACTTAATATATACCAAGCCCTGCATGCCAATTTGAGGGCGCTTTACCCAATCAGTTAACTCGTCAGTTTGCTTGCGCGTGTACTCACTGCAACCAGGAGCGGCAATGGCCAAAACGGTTTCAGCATTGTCAAAAACACCAAATCCTGCACCATTGATTAATTCTCCAGTAGCATGAAGTTGACCACCCTTCAAGAAAGCAGATTTTAGATTGGCAATCTTCATTCCAAAACGAATATCAGGTTTGTCATTACCAAACTGCCACATGGCGTCTTCCCAGCTCATGCGTTCTACAGTTTCGGTGTAGTCAATATTCTTAACGTCTTTGAAAATGCGTTTTACCAAACCTTCAAACATGTTCAAAATGTCTTCCTGTTCTACAAACGCCATTTCACAGTCTATCTGTGTAAATTCAGGTTGACGGTCTGCTCGTAAGTCTTCATCGCGGAAGCATTTTACAATTTGATAGTATCTATCATATCCACTCACCATCAGCAATTGCTTAAAGGTTTGTGGTGATTGCGGAAGGGCATAAAATTGACCAGGATTCATTCTAGATGGCACCACAAAATCGCGAGCACCTTCTGGCGTAGACTTAATCAAAAATGGCGTCTCAATATCCATGAAATTATTTTCATGTAGATAGTTGCGCGTACTTCTGTTAACAGCATAACGCAGTTCCATATTTTTTTTCAGTGCATTTCTGCGTAAATCCAAAAAGCGGTATTTCATGCGTAAATCATCCCCGCCATCCGTATCATCCTGAATGGTAAATGGAGGTACGGCAGACTTGTTCAAGATTTTAAAACTGCCAATGGCAATTTCAATTTCGCCTGTGGCGATATTCGCATTCTTGTTACTGCGTTCCTGAACCTTACCAGTGGCTTGCAAAACAAATTCTCTACCCAATGGGTTGGCGTCTAGTACGCTATTCAATTCTTCTCCAAACAATAATTGGGTAATGCCATATCTATCGCGCAGATCCACAAAAGTAATGGCGCCAAATTTTCTAACGGTTTGCACCCAGCCTGCTAGGGTTACTTCTTGGCCGGCATGAGCCAGTCTCAATTCTCCACATGTATGTGAACGGAACATAATAATAGGTTTGAAATGTCAATTCCCGAATGACTATTCGGGCCGCAAATATAACCGAAAAGGGGCTGGAAAGGGCCAAAATGTTCGCCTATCTGTATCTTTACCGTTCATGAGCAGCATTCCCATTTCAAAAACTACCCACAGAATAGCGGTAGCCGTCTTTTTTTTCTTGGCAGGATTGAGCTTTGCCAGTTGGGCAAGCAGGATTCCAGATATCAAGCTTCATTTGGGTTTGAGTGAGGGAAGTTTGGGCTTAATCCTTTTTGCCCTACCAACTGGAATCATGAGTAGTTTACCCTTTACGGGTTGGATTATCTCTAAATGGAGTAGTAGAACTATTTTGCTCATTGCAGCAATTTTATACCCCCTAACCTTGGTATTGATTGGGATGGTTCAAACCCCTATACAATTGGCCGGAACCCTATTTCTGTTTGGCACTTGGAGCAATTTTTTCAATATTGCCGTAAACACACAGGCCATTGCAGTAGAACAACTCTATGGTAAAACCATTATGGCTTCCTTTCATGGAATTTGGAGTTTGGCAGGTTTTACAGGAGCGGCCGTAGGTACCCTGATGATCTCATTGGAATTGGTTCCATTTTGGCATTTCTGTATCATTACTTCTATGTCCATACCAGTGGTGTTATTGGCCAATAGATATACCGTAAAACAAGACGCTCAAACTGGAAAACAACCCTTATT